>JAFZBC010000214.1:0-7021 GCA_017561965.1 Oscillospiraceae bacterium | reverse complement strand
GACCATCCAGACAGTTTGGATAGTGCTCCGTCAGAAACCTGTAATCATGTGCTGAAAAGCTGCATAATCCGCCTTTTTTCAGAACTCTTTTGCATTCTGACAAATAGTCCTTTCTGAATTGGTTTCCGTACAGCAAGCCGAATGTCTGCGCCCAAATAATGATGACATCGAATGATTCATCAGGGAAATTCAGATGTTCCCCGTCATATTCCTGAAATGAAATATGATATCCTTTCTCAGCGGACAACTGTTTTACCTGTGATATGACTTCTTTTGAAATGTCAATTCCGACTACATCATAACCCAAACCGGATAATGCAAACGCTTCCCGTCCCAAACCGCAGCCAATATCCAGGATTCCGGCGCCCGGCGGGAAAAATCGAATAACCGTCCGTTCCCATTCTTTTAGTGCAGAATTCCAGTTCCGCATTTCATCAACATTCTTTTTTTCTTCATACCATGCTGCAACAGTGTTGTTCATATCACGTTCTCTCCGTCAAAGACCGGTTTATCTTAGCAGCACAATCCCGAAAACGGACTTGGAAAGAAAGCCTGTTTCAGCAGCTGCCGCACCGAATTTTATATTTTGACTTCACCTTGATATAAAAACGGGGTCTGGGGGTACGCCCCCCAGCGGGGTTTGGGGCAGCGCCCCATTACAGATCCGCCGGAGGCACCGCTTTCTTCGAATCGCGTTGCGATACCTTATTCAATCGGCTCAAAGTCCGCAGCGCCGTGCTTGCAAAGCGGGCAGATGAAGTCCTCGGGGAGATCCTCGCCCTCGTAGACATATCCGCAGATCGAGCAGACCCAGCCCTTTTTGCCCTCCGTCTGCGGCTTCGGCTTGACATGCTCCTGATAATAGGTATAGGTCATGGTTTCGGCATCGGAAACAACGCGCGCCTCCGTCACCTCGCAGATAAACATGCCGTGCGTGCCCAGGTCGATATACTGCTCCACCCTGAGCGACAGCATTGCATTGATGTACCGCGGGAGCATCAGAAGTCCGTTGTCCGTGCGTACCGGCTGGCAGTCCGCAAACTTGTCCGCGTTTCTACCGCTGCGGAAGCCGAAGTTCTCGAACACCTTGAATGGCGCATCAACGGACAGGCAGTTCACATTCATGATGCCGGTCTGCTTGATGACATGGTGCGAATAATTCTCCTTGTTGATCGTGACAGCGATCCGGTTCGGCGTGTTCGTCACCTGCGTGACCGTGTTGACGATCAGACCGTTGTCCTTGGTGCCGTCATTCGATGTGACGACATACAGACCGTAGCCGATGCGGAACAGCGCCGTGAGGTCATTCTTGTCCGCGGTGTCGCTCTGCATGGCGCGGTAATCGCGGCACATCTCCTCTGCGAGCGCCTTGATCTGCTGATTGCTCTCCTCATTCAGCGCAGACTTGATATGCACGGTATTTTCCGCAAATGTGAGGTTTTTGCAGCCCTCCAGCATCTTCTTCATCACCTTTTCGGCCTGCGGCGCCCAGGTGCCGTTCTCGATCAGACCGACGGTTCTGTTCGAGAAGTTGCGCTCGGTCAGCTCCTCGATAAAAATGCGCATGAACGGGAAGATCTCCGCGTTGTAGGTCGTTGTCGCAAGGACAATTTTTCCGTAGCGGAACGCATCCTCGACGCACTCCGCCATATCCTCGCGGGCAAGATCGTTGAGCGCGACCTTCGGGCAGCCGTTCGCTTTCAGCTCCTCCGCGAGCTTTTCCGCAGCGCGCTTCGTGTTGCCGTACACCGAGGTATAGAACACGGCAATGCCCTCGGTTTCGGTGCCGTAGGATGACCATGTGTCATACAGCCCGATATAGTAGCCGAGATTCTCCGTCAGCACGGGGCCGTGCAGCGGGCAGATGATCTGAATATCCAGCCCGGCGGCCTTTTTCAGAACGGCCTGCACCTGTGCGCCGTATTTGCCGACGATGCCGAAGTAATAGCGTCTTGCCTCACACGCCCAGTCCTCCTCGACGTCAAGCGCACCGAACTTGCCGAAGCCGTCCGCGGAAAAGAGTACCTTGTCCGTGCTGTCGTAGGTCATCAGCACCTCCGGCCAGTGTACCATCGGTGCGGCAACAAAGGTCAGCGTATGCTTTCCGAGCGTGAGCGTATCGTTCTCCTTGACGACGATGCGGCGGTCAGCGTAATCGCTGCCGAAGAAATTCTGCATCATCTGGAACGCCTTTGCGGATGCAACGACGGTCGCATCCGGATAAAGGCTCAGGAAGTTTGCGACGTTCGCGGAATGATCCGGCTCCATGTGCTGCACGACGAGATAATCCGGCTTTCTGCCGTTCAGGACAGCGGAGAGGTTATCAAGCCACTCATGCGTGAAATTGCGGTCAACGGTATCCATGACGGCGATCTTCTCGTCAAGGATGACATAGGAATTATACGCCATGCCGTTCGGGACGTCGTACTGTCCCTCAAACAGGTCGATCTGATGATCGTTCACGCCGATATAACGGATGTCAGTTGTAATATTCATTGCAATACTCCTTTGCTGTTTTCATATGGTTCATGATCTATACTGTATGCATCCAGCGAATCGCGCTGCGATTCGCTTTCACTTTGCGGACAGCAGCCAATTATCTCCAGGAACCTCCCCTGAAAGGGGAGGGGGACCGCCGCAGGCGGTGGAGGGGTATTTGCGCAGGGCGCTGACCCGCTGTTTGCAGTGCGGAAACCCCTCTGTCTGCTGCGCAGACATCTCCCCTTTCAGGGGAGATAATAAGCGGCACCTCAGACCGTCCCGTGGACGATCTCACCGTTCTTCCAGACAAGCTCATTTGCGCAGGCGCCGGTATCGTGAAGCTGCTTCATATTGAGCACCGTGGTTTCTGCGATATTCGTCAGCGCCTCCTCGGTCAGGAACGCCTGATGCGACGTCACAATGACATTCGGCATGGAGATCAGCCGTGCCAGAATATCGTCATTCAGGATATGCCCGGAGAAATCCTCATAGAAATACTCCGTTTCCTCCTCGTACACATCCAGACACGCCGCGCCGATCTGCCGCGCCTTGATGCCCTCCAGCAGGCACTCCGCGTCGATCAGCGCGCCGCGGGAGGTATTCACCAGCACGACGCCCTTTTTCATCAGCTTGATCGAATCACAGTTGACCAGATGCCTTGTTTCATCGGTCAGCGGGCAGTGCAGGGAAATAATATCGCTGCGGGAGAACAGCTCCTCCAACGAAACATACTCAATATCGGTATCCTTTGCGGGGAACTTGTCATATGCGATCACATGCATGCCGAAGCCGCGGCAGATATTGATAAACACTCTGCCGATCTTGCCGGTGCCGACCACGCCGACGGTCTTGCCGTGCAGGTCAAAGCCGGTCATGCCGTTCAGCGAAAAGTTGAAATCCCGCGTGCGGATATACGCCTTGTGAATGCGCCGCACAGAGGTCAGCAGCAGCGCCATGGCATGCTCCGCGACCGCATAGGGCGAATACGCCGGAACATGTGCCACGCGCAGCCCGCAGTTCGCGGCCGCTTTCAGGTCAACATTGTTATATCCCGCGCAGCGGAGCGCAACATATCTGCATTCCAGATCTGCGAGCTTTTCCAGCACATCCGCATTGAGGGTATCGTTCACGAAGGTGCAGACGCCGTCGCAGTTGCGCGCCAGCTCCGCCGTATCCTCCGTCAGTCTGGTTTCATAGAATTTGAACTTGATGCCGTGCTCCGCGCCGAAGCGCTCAAAGGACGGCTTATCATACGCTTTTGCATCAAAAAAAGCAAATCTCATGAAATATTCTCCGATCAATCAAACCGGGGTATGGGGGAACGCATCCCGACCATACCCCGTTCAGCGGATTCTTTAATTCAGGTTCACCGTGTCCATCATGCTTGCGAGCTGATCGTAATATTTCTTCGATTCAGCCTCAGTATCAAACATCAAATGAACAACACTGTCGGTGTTCTTGAATCCGACGCGGATGCCGAACTGCTTCTCTGCACTTTCATCGGTAAAGCGCTTCACAAATGAAACAGATTCTGCATTGACCATGGTATCTCTGACTCTCAAAAACATAACAAATCCTCCTTTTGCCTGATGCCGTCACGGCACAACAGAAATAATAGATTTTTATATGCACAACGACCCGCCCTGCCGGACAGCAGAACGGGTCGTTTGTACGAACAGAAATCAGTTAATGATAGTCTTTTCGGTTTCCTTATCGAACAGATGGATCTTCTCTGCATCGAAGACAACGTCGATCTCATCCTGCGGACGTGCCGTGGACTTCGGAGAAACACGGGCCGTGATCTTGTAGCCCTCGAAGTCGAGGTACAGATACGTTTCAGCGCCCATGAGCTCGGTGATCTCAACATTGCACTTGACGATACCGGTGGTCGCATTTGCGAGATACTGCGGCTCGTCGTGGACGTTCTCAGGACGGATGCCCATGATAACTTCCTTGTCGATGTAGTGCTCCAGATCCGGAGTGACCTTGCTCTGCGGCAGCTCAACTTCAGCGGTGACGCCTCTGTAATTCTTGGTATCCTGCGAACCGAACACAACGACGTACTTGCCGTCACGGTAGGTGAGGACAGCGTCGATGAAGTTCATCTGCGGAGAACCGAGGAAGCCTGCAACGAACTTGTTGCACGGGGTTTCGTAGAGGTTCTGCGGAGAGTCGATCTGCTGCACGAAGCCGCCCTTCATGACGACGATACGGTCGCCCATGGTCATAGCCTCGGTCTGGTCATGCGTAACATAGATGAAGGTGGTACCAAGACGCTTGTGAAGCAGGGAGATCTCGGTTCTCATCTGTGCACGGAGCTTTGCGTCCAGGTTGGACAGCGGCTCGTCAAGCAGGAAGACCTGCGGGTTACGGACGATTGCACGGCCGAGCGCCACACGCTGACGCTGACCGCCGGACATTGCCTTCGGCTTACGGTTGAGCAGCGGGGTCAGGTCGAGGATTCTTGCAGCCTCTTCCACCTTACGTGCGATCTCATCCTTCGGCACCTTGCGGAGCTTCAGACCGAATGCCATATTATCAAAAACCGTCATATGCGGATAAAGAGCGTAGTTCTGGAACACCATTGCGATATCGCGGTCCTTCGGTGCGATGTCGTTGACCAGACGGTCGCCGATGTAGAGCTCACCCTCGGAGATCTCCTCCAGACCTGCGATCATACGCAGGGTCGTGGACTTACCGCAGCCGGACGGGCCGACCAGAACGATGAATTCCTTGTCGCGGATTTCGAGGTTAACATCGGATACAGCGACAACGCCGCCGGGATACTTCTTGTAGATACCCCGCAAAGACAAACTTGCCATTCTCATGTCCTCCTGTGATTATCAAAAAATTATCCATGCAGAGCCGACGGTACCGGACGGACGATCCGGACAATCTCATCCTGCAAGTATGCGCCTGACCGCATACATAATGAAACGAGT
Organism: Oscillospiraceae bacterium; assembly: GCA_017561965.1. Taxonomy (GTDB): domain Bacteria; phylum Bacillota; class Clostridia; order Oscillospirales; family Ruminococcaceae; genus Firm-04. The sequence goes on along the minus strand of JAFZBC010000214.1, from coordinate 1,598 downwards.
TTTCAGCGGCACGGCACATGCAGGACATACCTGTCCTTGCACATAAAACCGCTGATACAATCATACCAGATTTTCGGCGTCCGGTCAAGATGATTATTGACCAAACTTATTTCCTTTCCTTTATCCAATATGACGAATAATGCGCATCGCAAAACGCGCAGACATCTGAAATATCTGAATTTTTCAACGCAGATTCAACATCTTTGTTAAAAAGTGGCAAATAGCATTTTTCGGGCAATTCAGGCGGCAAACGCAGCATTCCGACCTGTACGCGGAGCAGGTTTTCAACATGATTGCCGGCGGCTGCAAACATGCGCCGCACCTGATGATACTTTCCCTCATGCAGTTCCAGAACGGCCAGATCATGACCGATCGCACAGCATTCCGCGGGCTGGCACTGCTCCTCCGAATCGCCCTCGCGGAGCAGGATCCCGGCGCGGAACATCGTGACATATTCTGACCGGAACGGATCGCGCAGACGCGCCAGATAATATTTTGCAACATGGTGCTTCGGGGAGATCATTCTGTGCGCGGTCACGCCGTCATCGGTGATGAGCAGCAGACCGGAGGTATCCTTATCGAGCCGCCCGACGGGCGCCAGCTTCGGCAGCCGGTCATCGGGGTTCAGCAGATCGAGCACGGTTTCCTGCTTCGGATCGCGGGCGGCAGTGATGACGCCCTCCGGCTTATGGAGCAGGAACCAGTGGGATGTGCTGTATGTGACGGGACTGCCGCGCAGCGTCACCGCATCGGTATCGGGCTGAACGGGCGTTTCCGGCCTGCGGATCACCGTGCCGTTGACGGTCACGGCGCCGCTGCGGATCAGCGCGGTCAGCTCTTTGCGGGAGAGCGCGGTCTGTCCGGATAAAAAGCGGTCTAATCTCATATATCTTCATTCTGCGCAGGACATATCTCTGCCTGCGGATGCATATATTCAGTCAGGGGGGATCCGTATGCAAAAAACGAACAAGCCGTTTCTCCGCACCGGGATTCTGTTGCTTCTTCTGCTGCTCACGGCAGGACTGTTTGCCGCAAAAATGCGTACAAAGCAGCCGCAGGATGCCGTCATTCTGCCGGATGCCGCCGCAAGGGAGGCATGGCTGACGCTGCGCGGCTGGCAGCTCGGGACACCGTCTGTCAGTGACACCTGCATCCCGGCGGCGTGGAACACACCGGCCGGACTGCAATGGCTGGCGCTCCAGCATCAGCAGGGGCTCTCACCGGAGCAGTACGCAGGCCTTGCCGCAAAGCGGTATCTGTATCCTGCGGAGAATGCCGGTTCCGCACACTGCAAGGCAGAGCTGCTGCTCTGCGGGGATGCGCTCGCCGGCGCACAGATCTATGACGAGGAAACGCAGGTCATGCGTCCTGTCCGCTGACGGGATGCTCTGCCTTTTCCTGCATCTCACTGATGATGCGGACAAAGTCGGCGGCATCGGAAAAGCGCAGATATACCGACGCAAAGCGCACATAGGCGACCGGGTCAATTTTGATCAGGCGCTCCATGACCATAGAGCCGATCCGGTCCGGAGAAACCTCCGCGACCATTTCATTGGCAAGCTCGGCTTCGATCTCATCGACCAGCGCCGCGACCTGCT
>JAFZBC010000213.1:0-2449 GCA_017561965.1 Oscillospiraceae bacterium | reverse complement strand
TTCGGATACTGTCCTGTTCATCCTGCGGGAGCTGATTGTCCTGCACCGGACTGCGGTTGCAGCACAGCAGATACCAGTTGTCTGTTTCATCCAGCTGCTGCTGAATTTCCGGCGTGATAAACCGTTCTTCCGGGGTGGACAATCCGGAGGTCAGATGCGAGAAGCAAAAGATTCCCTCCGGATCCTCCGCAGGAATGATCCCGATTTCGTGCAGCTTTTCCTGTGTTCCCGGAAAGCCGATGCAGTCCTCGATTTCCCATCTGACCGGCAGGGTTTCCGGCAGTGTGCCGTGCGGAACGGTCACACGGAGCCACACCATGCGTTTCTTTATGTAAACCGTTTCCTGCTGATCCGAACGGCAGCTCCGCGCATCAATCCGAAGGACGCCGTCCTTCTGTAACATCAGGCTCCGGATGACGACATTCCTCCACTCCGGATGTCCGAGCCAGTCAATATCCAGCGCGGCAAAATCCCAGGTGTCGGCCTCCGCGCCGGGCGTACAGGCGGAAAGGTTCAGGGGCTCCGCCGTATTCTCGGCAGCTTCATACAGGCTGTCGTCGCTGTCATAGCCAAATGTCTGCGCCATGGCAGCAAGTGTTTCCGGATCCACAGTGTCTGCGGGGCGTTCTGTGCTGAGAATCTGGATACCGTCCTCATTGTCCGGTGCAAGCGGAATATAGCGCACATCCGGTACATACGGCGGCATGTCCTCTCTGCGGTTCATGAACCAGAATGCCTCTGTTTCCGCGGGCAGCGCGCCGTGCGGCACCGTGACCGCAAGCATCGAAAACCCGTCGTGCGTGCGGTCATTTGTGTATTCCGCCTGAATGGCCAGCGTTCCTCTTGGCGTGAGCATCAGATCCGTGAGATTCCAGTCTGCTATGCCGCTTTCATAATCGGCATCCCAGCGGGCGAAATACCAGGTGTCGGTCTCCTCGCCGGGAATCAAGCGGGTCCGCTGCGCAAAATCATATGCAAACATCTCTGTGCCGAATACGGCTTCACCGGCCTCAAGCCCGTACTGCTCCGTATGAATCACCGGCACAGTTCCGGCGGGCACCCGGTTTTCATAGTCGACTGCTGCGACATGATACAGCACATCGTTGACATCCGAGGAATCCACGCTGTCGTCATTGTTCAGGTCGGCCAGTGCCCTGCCGAGATCGGTCATACCTGCTCCGGAATCTCCGGCCATGTAGCGGGAAATCAGCACGGCATCCGCCACATCCACGGACTGATCCAGATTGGCGTCGCCTGCGGACGTATACGGCAGAATGTTTTCGGGGGAGAGCGAACCCGTCAGCTCCGGCTGCGGACCGCTGAGGGAACCGCCGGTGGCAAACAGCGGAAGTTCCGTTGAAATGCCGCATCTGCCGCATTCGTGCTGCCCGAACAGAACCGTGCATTCGAGGCTGCCGGGCGCGCTGCTGTGAAAGGTTTCATCGCAGAGGAAGGTCAGCGGATAGGAGCTCGGCTCCGGTACCAGGCGAACCTGCTGGGTTGCCCTGTCATAGTCGGTTTTGTTGGTATACATCGGACGGAAGTACGACAGCGGCGAGAAGAACTGTGAGCGGAACCGATCCGTGCGGTCAGTGATATGACCGTCGCGGATGGACTCTGCCGTCTGCGTATCAAAATGCAGCGTCACTGAAAGCGAACTGTTGTCCGAGGCTGTCATATGCTGCTCAGCCGGTGTCCGGGAAACGATGGTTCCGTAGTCTTTTTCGTACCAGATGTTCTTTTTGACATGGTGCAGCAGCGTGAACGTATCAAATTCATACTGGTAAACGTCCGCGGTGCTTGCCTGAATTGTGTAAGCCGTTTCCGCACGGGCGGGAACCGGCATCGCGGTGCCGGTGATCTGTATCAGCATGGCAGCACTGAGAATTCCTGTTGTCAGCTTGTTCGTCTGTTTCATATCAGTTGTCCTTCTCTCCGAATCCGGTTACATAGATGCAGACATCCTCCGCCAGCGATTCCGCGAATTCGGAATAGCGCAGCAAACCGGTTTCTTCTGTTTCAATATAGTATTCCAGCTTCAGTTCCGTTTTCCTGACTGCCGGAAGCGCACCCGCCTGATACAGCAGGCCGATTTCAAAGACATAGGGCGCATCGTCAGTGGGTTCCCCGTCTGCGTACATGGCAGCGGTGATATGCAGCACGCCGTCTGCTGTCACCTCCGCACGCTGAATACCGGCTGCGCTGAACCGGTGATCCGGCATCATCCAGCGGATCAGCAGCATTTCCGGATCGGCCAGAATTGCATCGCGGACGGCTTCGGATTTGTGTCCGGTGCCGAGTGTGACAGGCGGCTCTGTTCTGTTCAGAAACGCGCGGATCTCTGCCGGATCGGTGATCACAACCGGAACCGCCTGTGCGGCCGCGGGAATCTGCTCTGAAAACAGACTGCCGCTGCCGTCCGACGTTGCAGCCAAAGCGGGGACTTCCG
>JAFZBC010000029.1:0-8253 GCA_017561965.1 Oscillospiraceae bacterium | reverse complement strand
CCGAGCGTAAAAATGGATTCGAGATCCTCTGCGGTTTGAATCTTACTTGTAGCATGGCGCAGAAACGCCGTCTTTACCTGCTCCGGCGCGATGCCGCAGCCGTCGTCGGTCACGCGCAGATACAGCACGCCGCCGCGCTTTAACTCCGCTGTGATGCGCTTTGCGCCTGCGTCGATCGCATTTTCGGTCAGCTCCTTGAGCACCGAGGCGGGGCGCTCAATGACCTCGCCCGCCGCGATCAGCTCTGCTGTTTCTTTGGGTAAAACGTGAATTTCAGGCACAGGTCTATCCTTTCTAAGCGGCTGAATATCAGCTCACCAGTCCTCCTGTATTGTTGTATGCAAAAGCTGTTCCAGTCCGTCAAAAACAGCCTGAATTTGTGCATCCTTTCGGATGCCCCAATACCAGTCATCGCTTGTTACGACGGCGATATAATTCGTTTTTTCGGGATCATAGTCATTCGCATTCCAGCTGTCAAAATCCCTGGCACACATCAGCGAAATGCTGAGAAACGGCCGCTGTGATGTGAAGCGATCCCCCTGAAACAGCCCCGTGCTGTGAAGAAAATCCTCAATGATGCCGGTGTTCCATGTTTCGGAGATGCTGTTCGTTTTGAAATGGTAATAGACATAATCCATATCCAAGATCTCATAAAAATGGGTTGTGTGCGGCGGCGGAGAGCCGCACCGAATGAAAGCGCAACGAGCCATCACGCATGAAGTGCAGAATAAAGGCGAAGCAGAACGGTTGCCGGCTCTAATGCAGCATTGCCGTCAGATCGAGCAGCAGCTCACGGCATTCCGCATCGGAAAGCTCATTGACATGCGTTTTGGAAAGCTGCGCGATGACCTGCTGATCGGCGTCTGCGGAAAAGCTCATCTGCCCTGCGGATTCCGCCGCCAGCTTTGCCTGATAGCTCTCCTTTTCCGCTCTGGACTGCGCCTCCATTTCCGTGAGCAATGCGCGTGCGCGGTTCGTCACCTGCGTCGGCAGACCGGCCAGCTTTGCGACCTCAATGCCGTAGCTGTCATCTGCGGCGCCGTCAACGATTTTGCGCAGGAACCGGATCGTATCGCCGTGCTTTTTCACCGCGACGCTCAGGTTCCGTACGCCGTCGCACTGTCCCGCGAGCATCGTCAGCTCATGATAATGCGTGGCAAACAGCGTCTTGCAGCCGATCTTTTTGCCGGAGATGAACTCCGCGACCGCCCGCGCAATGCTGATGCCGTCAAACGTGGAGGTTCCGCGGCCGACCTCGTCCAGAATGACAAGGCTGTTCGCGGTCGCGCGCTTCAGAATGGTCGAAACCTCGTGCATCTCGACCATGAACGTCGATTCGCCCGCGGTCGGGTCGTCCGATGCGCCCACGCGCGTGAAGATCTGATCGACGACCGAGATCTTCGCATACGAAGCGGGCACAAAGCTGCCCATCTGCGCCATCAGCACGATCAGCGCGGTCTGACGCATGTACGTCGATTTACCGCTCATGTTCGGGCCGGTGATGATCGCAAGACGGTTCGCCTTCTGATCGAGCAGGACGTCGTTCGGCACAAAGACCGAATCCGTCAGCATCTGCTCTACGACCGGATGCCGTCCGCAGTGGATTTCAATGCGGCCGTCCACAGCGATCTCCGGCTTGCAGTATTCGTTTTCCAGTGCGGTCAGCGCGAGCGAGCAGAGCACATCCACCTGTGCGACGGCTGCCGCCGTATCCTGCACCGTTTTGAGCTGCTGCGCCAGAAATTCGCGCAGCTCCGAGAAAATCACGCCCTCCAGCGCCAGTGCCTTGTCCTTTGCACCGACGATCGTGTTCTCCGCATCGCGGAGCTCCTGCGTGATGTAGCGTTCACAGTTTGCAAGCGTCTGCTTGCGGATCCATTCCGGCGGCACCTGCTCGTAATACGACCGCGACACCTCAAGATAATAGCCGAACACACGGTTGTATCCGGTTTTCAGATTCTTGATGCCGGTGCGTTCGCGCTCGCGGTTTTCGATCTCCGCGATCAGCTCTGTGCCGTGGTTCATCGCATGGCGGAGCTGATCAAGCTCCTGATGGAAGCCCTCGCGGATGACGCCGCCGTCCTTGATCTGCACAGGCGGTTCATCGACGAGCGCACGCTCGATCAGGTCGGAGATCTCATTCAGCGGGGAGATCTCTGATTCCAGCTTGCTGAGCAGCTTGGACTGCGTCAGCATTTGCAGCTGCTTCTTGATGGCGGGCAGCTGCAAGGCGGTCTGTGAGAGTGCTTTCATATCGCGCGGCGTCGCCTTCTGGAACATGACGCGGGACATCAGACGCTCCAGATCGAACACCTTGTCCAGCAGGTCGCGCAGCTCGGTCATGGCGACGCTGTTTTTCATCAGGACTTCGACGGCATTCAGCCTGTCCATGATCCGGACGGGCGTCGTCAGCGGCTGCTCCATCCATGTGCGGAGCATACGCCGCCCCATGGCAGTTTCCGTCTGGTCGAGCACGCCGAGCAGCGAGCCCTTTTTCTCATGCGAGCGCAGCGTTTCGGTCAGCTCCAGATTGCGCCGGGCACTCGCGTCCAGCCCCATGATGCCGTCCTTGCCGTGAATCGTGATTTCGGTAAAGCGGCCGACCAGCGCACGCTGTGTTTCCGCGATATACTGGAACAGGCCGCAGCAGACGCACGCATCGGCGCCGTTTTCAGAGATGCCGAGTGCGGTGAGGCTTTCGGCGGCACACTGCTTTAACACGGTATCGCGCTGCTGTTCCGGAGAGAAGCAGGCGTCGTCCCGCAGCGTGACCATGCAGTTCGTGCGTGTTTTGAGAAAGTCTGCAACAGGCTTATAATCCAGGAAATCCTTTGTGATCAGCAGCTCGGACGGATGATAGCGGTCGAGCAGGCTGATTAAATCATCCGTGCGGGATTTGCCCTCCAGCCGGTGCAGATTGACCGCGCCGGTCGAAATATCCGCCGCGCAGAATGCGATTTCTTCTTCACGGCTCCACACCGCAGCCAGATAATTGCAGTTGGATTCGTCGAGCATACTGGATTCAATCAGCGTTCCCGGCGTGACCACACGGATGACGCCGCGCTCGACCAGTCCCTTTGCCAGTGCCGGATCCTCCATCTGTTCGCAGATGGCTACGCGGTAGCCGAGATTGACAAGCCGTTTCAGATACTGCTCCACGGCATGATACGGCACGCCGCACATCGGCGCACGCGTCGGCAGACCGCAGTCGCGGCCGGTCAGCGTCAGCTCCAGCAGCTTGGAAACAAGGATCGCATCGTCAAAGAACATCTCATAGAAGTCCCCGAGCCGGAAGAACACGATCGCATCACCGGATGCATCCTTGACCGCAAGATACTGCTGCATCATCGGCGACAGCTTGGTGCGGTCGATCTCCATACCCATGGCGCGGATCAGTGGCAGCCGCCGCAGGCCGAGCAGTCGCCGGTGCAGGATGCCGCAGCCGTCGCATCAAACGTATCCGGATCCTGTCCGGCGGCGCTGTATGCGATCACGCGGTTGATGCCGTCGAGCAGCTGCTCAAATTCGGCGCGCACAGCCTGATATTTCCGCATGGCGTCATTCGCCATGATCTGCGAATACAGTCCGCGCACTTCCTCGCCGAGTGCCTTGACGCGGGCTTCGTCCTGCTCCGGTGCATCCTCCGCATTGCCGAGGTCAAGACGCTTCTGATTGAACTGCGCGATCAGGTTCTGCAGGTCAGCGTCATTGTCGTTTTCCTCGGATGCCTTGCGGAATGCAAGATAACGCTCGTCCTTTTGCAGCTCTCTGCCGAGCTGCTTTGCCATTTCCAAAAGATCTGCCATGGTAAAAATCTCCTTTATATTCAAATGATTGTAAACAGATTCAAAACGCGGTTTACGCGTATCCGGAGCCCGCCAGCTTCCAGCCATCGGCCTCCGTATGCGTGACGATCCACTTCCAGTTCCGCTGCGTGCGGCCGTCAAAGGTCGGCTCGGAAAAAGCCTTACTGGTCGTGAAGGTGGATTCAAACACGATCAGATCATCCACATTTTTGCCGCCCGGGCCGCAGTAGTCCTGAAGTTCCTCCTGCGAGAGCGCCGCGCTGTAACTGAGCTCTGTCATGATGCAGCCTTCAAAATCGCGGAAACCGCTCCGTACAAGTGAAACCGCATTACGGATGTCCTTTTTCGAATGCGTGCTGCCGCTGTCCGCGGTGCTGACTCTTGCGAACAGCGAAATGCCGCAGCCCATGTGGTACAGAAATGCGATGCCTGCCGCAAGGATGACTGCTGTTATGATTGCTGCTTTCTTTTGCATGATATGATGCTCCTTTCCGCTGTTGTTGTAAATCGTTTGTGTATTTATTCCGGCAGCTTTTCGCCGGAGAGTGCCCAGTTCTTGACGCCGGTGACTTTCACGTCCAGCAGCCGCCCGACGTCCTCCGTCGTACCCGGCGCTTCGAGCACAAGACCGTGGCGCGTCTTGCCGAGGAGCAGCCCTGTTTCGGAGTCGCGCTTTTCCGCAAGGAACCGGACGTTCTTACCGAGGAACCGCTTGTTGAATTCTTCGGAGATTTCTCTCTGCCGTTTGAGCAGCCGGCTCATGCGCGCCGCGATCTGCTCCTCCGTGCAGACAAATTCCATTTCCGCTGCCTTGGTTCCGGCGCGTCTGCTGTATATAAATGTATAGAGATTGTCGTATTTCACGCGTTCGACGATCTCCATGGTGCCTTCAAAATCCGCGTCTGTTTCAGTCGGGAATCCGACGATCAGGTCGCTGGAAAAACCGAAATCCGGATCCTTCGCGCGGGCATAATCCACGGTTTTCAGATAGGTTTCCAGCGTATAATGCCGGTTCATCTCTTTCAGGACGCGGTCGCTGCCGCACTGCACCGGCAGATGCAGATGATGTTCGATATGCTGCGAGCCGAGCATCGTGTCGATCAGCTCCGGGGTCGCGTCCTTCGGGTGCGAGCTCATGAAGCGGATGAAATAATCCCCCTCAATCGCATCCAGCCGCCGGAGCAGCGCCGGAAAACTGATTTCCTCCGCAAGTCCGCGGCCGTAGCTGTTGACATTCTGCCCGAGCAGCAGGATCTCTTTGTATCCCTGCTGAATCAGGCCGCGCACCTCCTGCTCGATGGCCTCGGGTGTTCTGCTGCGCTCTCTGCCGCGGACATACGGCACGATGCAGTAGGTGCAGAAATTGTTGCAGCCGTACATGACCGGGACGCTTGCCTGAAACGCGGAATCGCGCACGGTCGGGAGCGACTCGTCCGGCAGACCTGCAAAGGCCAGTGCTTCCATGCGCTTTTCGCCGCGGTAAATCTCTGCGAGTGCGTCCGGCAGACGTTCCATGGCGCCGGCGCCGAGCACCAGCTTCACAAACGGATAGGATTTCCGGAGCAGTGCGCGGACTTCCTCCTCCTCCGCCATGCAGCCGCACAGTCCGACGACCAGCCGCGGGTTCTTTTCGTAGATCGGCTTGAGTGCGCCGAGCCTGCCGATCACGCGGGATTCCGCATGTGCGCGCACGGCGCAGGCATTGAACAGAATGACGTCCGCCTCCTCCGGCGTGTCCGTCAGCTCGTAGCCGAGGTCCTGCAAAATGCCCTTGTATTTTTCTCCGTCACAGAAATTGAGCTGGCAGCCGAAGCTCTGGACATGCGCGCGCGGAGGATGCGAAAAGCTCTCCAGTACGGCGCGGATTTCAGCTCTGGACTGCGTGCCGGTTTCTGCCATTATAATCTTCCTTTCTCCGTTCAGCTTCACCTGTTGATAACAAGCCAACTTATATTATAGCATATTATCAGGTGAATTTCAATGGGAGAGCGGCAAAAAAGTTTATGCTTCGCTGCATGAGAGATAAATTGCAGGCGGGCGCTGCCCGCTTATAGCATATTATCAGGTGAATTTCAATGGGAGAGCAGCAAAAAAGTTTATGCTTCGCTGCATGAGAGATAAATTGCATACGGCCGCTGCCCGCACGGAAAATATTTTGAAGAAAAGTGCTTGACAAACGAAAGTGATTGTGCTATAATAATACGGTATCAAACGGGCTCGTAGCTCAGCTGGGAGAGCGCCGCGTTCGCAACGCGGAGGTCGAGGGTACGATCCCCTTCGGGTCCACCATAACAAAAAGTCCTTATCCGAACCGCTGTTCAGGTAAGGGCTTTCTTTATATCAGAAACAGGGAGGATCCGGCCATGGAAGCGTACAGAATCACTGCAAACGAAGCAAAGCAGCGGCTGTTGGAGGGCAACCGGAAATATACCGAATCACAGACACTGACTGCCGATGTTTCTCCGGCGGCGCTGCTGCGTGCGAGCCGTCACGGGCAGCAGCCGTATGCGGTCATTGTGACCTGTTCGGATTCCCGCGTCGTTCCGGAGCTGATCTTCTCTGCGGGCATCGGGGATCTGTTCGTGATCCGCGTGGCGGGCAATGTGATTGACCCGCATCAGCTCGGCAGCATCGAATATGCCGCGGAGCATCTCGGAACGGGACTGATCGTCGTGCTCGGGCATACACACTGCGGCGCCGTGGAGGCCGCCATGCATCATGAGCCGGACGGCTATATCAAAGACATCACAGACGAAATTCTGGACGCAATCGGAGATGAAAAGGATCCCGTCCGCGCCGCCTGCCTGAATGTGCAGGGTAGCTGCAAGGCAATCGAGGAAAGCCTGCAAATCCGGAAGGACGAAACGGAATACGGCCTCGTCGTCTGCGGCGCACTGTACCGGCTGGAGGACGGCACCGTTACGTTCCTGTAATGCGGAATATCCGGCAATATAGCCGAAAACACGCCCCTTGATTTGTATGATGCGCCGAAATGCTGCATTTGTATTGCAGCGCCGGAAAAACTGTGCTATACTGGAGCTGCGGCGGGGATTCTGCCGCATCAAAAAGAAACAAATGAAAGGGCGGTAACAACAATGAGCAACATTCTGGTCGCGTATTTTTCGGCGAGCGGCATCACGGACTATGCCGCAAAAACACTGGCAGAGGCGGCAGATGCCGATCTTTATGAGATCAAACCGGCGGTACCGTACACGGAGGCGGATCTGGACTGGCACAACAAGCAGTCCCGCAGCAGCGTGGAAATGGCGGACAAGAGCTCGCGTCCTGCGCTGGCGGATACCGATGCGGACATTGCATCGCATGATGTAATCTTTGTCGGGTTCCCGGTCTGGTGGTACATTGCGCCGACGATCATCAACAGCTTTCTGGAAAGCTACGATTTTTCCGGAAAGCGGATCATTCTGTTTGCGACCTCCGGCGGCAGCAAGCTCGGAAAGAGCGCGGAGTTCCTGCGGCCGAGCGCACCGGGCGCAGAGCTCACCGAGGGCAAAATGCTCAACGGCAGACCCTCCGCTGCAAGCCTGAAACCGTGGCTGGCTTCGCTGGGGCTGTAAGCCGGGATTGCTTTGCGATGATCTGAACCGGGGGCGGCTCCCCGGACCAATGGATAAAACGGGCGTTTCCGATACACAGGAAGCGCCCGTTCGCTTTGCGGTGAGCCTGCACTGCAAACGTACCCAAGATCCACCACAGAGATAAATTCCTTGAGATATCCGCAGAACGAAAAAGTCAAGTAAATACGTTATTTTATTAAAGCAGGATTCTTAAGGGCTGGTAGCCCTTAAGCGGGGTATGGGGCAGAGCCCCATTCTCAATCCATCGGAGATACCTTATTTACAGCGTGACCGTCCCTGTTGCGATGCGTTCGCGGAACCGGACGTCATGCTCAACAAACAGCATGGTCGGCTGACAGCTCAGCAGCAGCTCCTCGATCTGCATCCGCGAAAAGACGTCGATATAATTCAGCGGCTCGTCCCAGATGTACAGATGCGCGGGCGTTGCAAGGCTCGCCGCGAGCAGCACCTTTTTCTTCTGCCCCTCGGAATAATCCGAAAACGGCTTTGCAAGCTGCGCGCGCGAAAGATCCATCCGGCGGAGCAGCGTGCAGAACAGCGTCTGATCAAGCCCGTTTTCCGCACAGTAATCCGGAACCGTGCCGGTCAGTCCGGAGGTATCCTGCGGCACCCATGAGATCACCAGCCCGGAGGCAAGCTCGCAGACACCGTCCGCTTCCGGCATGACACCGACGGTTTCCGTGCCGGATTGATGCAGCAGGAGCCGCAGCAGCGTGGATTTTCCGCAGCCGTTTTTGCCGTGCAGGGCAATGCGGTCGCCGCGCTGCACGCTCAGATTCAGATGCGCAAACAGCGGCTCTGCACCCGGATACCGCAGCGTGAGATCCCGGAGCGTCACCAGCGTGCTTTTG
>JAFZBC010000212.1:0-1818 GCA_017561965.1 Oscillospiraceae bacterium | reverse complement strand
CGTCGTGGTGGTGGTAGACGTCGTGGTGGTGGTAGACGTCGTGGTGGTGGTAGACGTCGTGGTGGTGGTAGACGTCGTGGTGGTGGTAGACGTCGTGGTGGTAGTAGACGTCGTGGTAGTTGTAGACGTTGTCGTTGTTTCCGGCTGCCGTACATTGACCGTAAATTCTCCGCTGACGGAGCGGTCGGCCGCATAATAGACGATTACGCGGTATGTTCCCGGCTTATCCGGATCGAACGCAGACGCATCGACCGTAAAATACGGCCCGGTAATCGGCTGCGCACTGACGGTATAATAGTAGCCTTCCCATCCGGACGATCCCGAATAGACCGAAGCAGTGATACCGGAAAGATCCAGCTGCTCACCGCAGAGGTATTCGCGCTTTCCGCCCGGATCCACCGCAAGCATCAGCGCAGATGCCGCAGTTGTGGACATCGCGGCAGTGGTTTCCGGTTCTGTTGTGGTGATCTCCGGCTCCGTTGTCGTCACAACGGGCTCCGTGGTATCCGCCGGATCCAGCACATGGATCGTAAACGGTTCCAGAATGACGGTTTCATCCAGCACCAGCTGATCGCCGCGGCAGTAAGCGAAGAAGTCCTCCTCCATCAGTCCCGCCGCATTATACTGAATCGCCGTACTGATGTAGATGCTGTAATCGCCGGGGGGCGTATCCTGCGGAATGCGGACGTCAAAATCCACGAACGAGCTTGCCGCGTCATTGATATTCGCAATCGCATCCTTGGTGTAGTTTTTTGCGTACCAGAGAATGATATTGTCCTCACCCGTGAAGTCCGAATGCTGCGTATAGGTAGCATCCGCATGCTCTGAAAAGAGCAGGTGCATCGGCTGGCCGCTCGCATCCGTTTTTTCCGGATCGACCGTAAATCCGCCGTTTTCGATCACGACCGGCGCATCGCTTTTCAGCATCATGCGCATACTGGTCAGACCGGTGTAATTGTCGATGTAAACACCGCCGTGTACGGTCACGTCGCCGTCAGCGAGCTGATCCGTGGTGACGGTATCTGTTTCCGCAGCCATGCGGAATGTCATGACAGCATCATCCGCCGCTGCCGCGGGTATCATGCCGTTTGCGCAGAGTGCCGCTGCCGTTATCACGGCGAGCTTTTTCAGCAGCTTCATAAATCAACCTCCTGCTGCATATGATGCAGTGAAATGATTTTTGAGGGCGTGACAGAATGCGGGGTACTCCACAGCGCAGGGTAATCATACAATACGGGAATGTGCCGCTGGAGCGGATTCTCCGTTCAGCAGAGGCGGCTGCCCGGTGCAATGCTGTCGTCAGCGATCAGCAGCGTGATCTTGCCGTCGGGGCCTTCGGCAGAGCAGATCATGCCGCAGCTCTCGACGCCGCAGAGCGTCACGGGCTTCAGATTGGCGACGACAAAGACCTTCTTGCCGACTAATTCTTCCGGCTTATACCATTTGGCGATGCCGGAAACGACCTGCCGCTCCCCGATGCCGTCAAACAGCCGGAAGCAGAGCAGCTTGCTGGATTTCTTGACCTTTTCGCAGGCGAGCACCTCCGCCACGCGGATGTCCGACTTAGCAAAGGTGTCGATCGTGATCTCCTCCGCAAACGGTGCGACCGGCTCGGCCGGTGCTTCCTCCGCGACAGGAACCTGATGTGCCGCGATCATCTCCGCGATGAACTCCTCCGCGTTGATGCGGTTGAACATTGGCTTTGCCTCGCCGACGGAAGCGCCGTGCTTCACGCCGCCGAATACGGCATAGCGGTCGATTTCCCGTTCGATCGCTGCGACCTCATCGGAAAGAGGCGTATGGGAAAGGATCTTCTCT
>JAFZBC010000028.1:0-4167 GCA_017561965.1 Oscillospiraceae bacterium | reverse complement strand
GATCGGCTTGAGGCCTGCTGCCAGGGCAGCCTTGGTGCGCTTGTTGACGGTTTCATCGGTTTCGCCGAAATACTGACGGCGCTCGGAGTGGCCAATGACGACGTACTCAACGCCCAGCTCGGTCAGCATATCTGCGGAAATCTCGCCGGTGAATGCGCCGGACTTTTCAAAGTGGACGTTCTCTGCGCCGACCTTGACATTGGAGCCTGCGGTCGTGTTGACAGCGGTTTCCAGATTGGTGAACGGCACACATGCGATGACCTCGATCTTGCCTGCTGCATTTGCAACCAGCGGCTTGATCTCCTCCAGAAGCGCCTTGGCCTCCGGACGGGTCTTGTTCATTTTCCAGTTTCCGGCGATGATCGCCTTTCTCAGATTCTTGTTCATGGTAGATACTCCTTTTCGTTTTGATTGCCGGATCAGTCCGGCAAGTTGACCTGCACCGGAATCAGAACCGGGCGCAGGAACAGAAAGGCTGCCGCGATCACAAGGATCACGATCAGCAGCGCAGCGATCGCCGCTGCTTTGGAACCGCCGAAGGGCGGGGACCAAACTTGTTCCGGGTGTCTGCGGTGAATGTAAAATATCACCTTGCCGTCTGATTCGGCACAGCGGATCGTTCTGCGATATGCACTGCCGTTTGCGTTAAACTGCTTCACAGCAGGCAGGATCTTCCGCATGCGGCCGGAGCTCCGGCGTGATACGCAGCCATTCCGTGGAAAACGGACGGCTGAACAGCGTTTGCAGTGCCATGCTCAGAAACACCAGAAGTGTTCCGGCGCAGAGCAGCAGATACAGGCTGAAAATCAGCCCGCGGATAAGCTGTGACTGTTCCTGCATATCAGAACAGCTCCAGTCCGTTGTCCTCCGGACGGGGGGCATGGTGAAAATCGGCATCAGTCGGAAGACGGCGCGCCGTTTCCGGCGTCGGTTCGTTCGCCGCGATCGCTGCGGTATGAACTTTTTCGCGCTCCAGCTCAGCATGTGCCTTCATATCAAAGACCGGCGCAAACACGCTCGCCTGACTGATCCGGCGCAGAAGCTCGTCCTTGTGCGGCTGCGAAAGCGGGACGCTGAAATTGGCGACCTCGCCCTCCAGACGCTGCTCCAGCAGATGCGCCTCCTCATATTTGCCCTGTGCATAGAGCAGGCTCAGATCCGCAATCAGCGGGTACAGCTCGCGGTCGGCCTCGTCCCGCATGGAAATCCGGAACATCACGCGCTTCATATAACGGTCGGCAGTTGCAGAATCGTCATGCTGCACCGCATACACCGCATTGAGCAGCGCAAAATCGAACTCATCGTCCAGATAGGGCTTGTATTCATCCAGCAGCTCCGGCTTCATATCATATGCCGCTTCGGAACGCGCATTCGTGTTCTCCAGATGACGCTTGATCTTCTCCTGTCTGCCCGTCATGTAATAGATCCGCAGAAACGTGGTATTCAGCATGGCAAGCGAGCGCTGGGAAAGCGCCGTCCGGTCAACCGGGATCAGCGTATTCTCCGCATCCTTGTAATACTCGGCGGCAGTCATCAGATAGGAGCTGATGACGATGTCCTCCGCCTCCGGGTACGGCGCAGACTGAAAGATATCCGCAAGCTCCTTGGAAAAGCCGGTCGTCCGGAAGAGCTCGTCGGCATTTTTCTGCGTGAATCTGCCCGCAATCCGTCCGAGCAGCTTCCACATCCACAGAACGGCAAGCGCGGCAAGCAACCCCAGTAAAACAAAGAAGAACATGCCGCCCACCAGCGTGAAACGGGTCGAATCCGGACGTTCGATCATCAGGCGCATCGACGCTGCAAAGCCGCCGATGATAAACATGGCGCACATGACAATCGCAGTAATGCGGATCGGCTTGGGATTATTCTCCGGAATCAGGCGCATGGCTCGTTACTCCTTTGCTTCGTTTTGGGGTGCGAATTCCGCAGCACGGGACAGCATCGTCAGGAAATGCTCCTTCTGCCAGGACTTGTTCAGCGCCGGGCTGTTTGTGATCTCCTGACGCGTCAGCTCCGCCTGCTGTTCCGCCTGTGTATCAAATCCGAGTGCATAGAGCTGCATGGTCTTTGCGATCATCACCATGACAGGGGACTGATCCTTCAGACTGGCAGTCGCCTGCTCCGCCGATTTGAGATAGCGCTCCGAGTTTTCAAAGTCATCCGCAGCCGCCAGGATCACGGCAGCATTCAGCTTATAGGGAATACTCTGCACCGGATGCGCATTTGCATAAATATCCATGAACCCCCGGCAGCTCGCAAGCTCCTGCTTCGCCTCCGCAAGGCGGTGCGTGGAAAGGAACAGATCCAGCCGGCAGTTGTGATACTCCATCTTGCGGTCATCGCTCAGTCCGACGGGAGAAACCGTCGAGAGGAGCTGTTCCGCTTCGTCAAAGCGGCGCATTGTATTCAGCAGGTCAGCTTTGCGGAGCTTGTTTGTACTCGTCGGCTGCGGATAAATCCGGTCAAAGGTCTGCAAATATTCATCGCAGTAGCCCTTTTGTTCCAGGATCTCATGAAGCGGCTCCTCTTTTTTCAGGGCGGAAGCAATCAGCATGGGCAGCGCAATGCTGATGATAATACCCGCGATCAGAAAGAGCAGAAACGGTTTCAGGAACGGATCACTGCCCTTCGACATGGCATACAGCCCGAACAGTGCGCCGAGCACAGCCGATCCGGCGATGATCCCGACGAGCGCCTTCCAAAGTGTTTTCGCAGTATGCAGGACATATCCGGAGTATTTCATACAATGCACCTTCTTTCAAATTCGCTTGCGGCAGCACCGTCAGCTCTGTGCGGCATTGCCTTGAATACAGTTTCAGGCGGATATGAAATCCGCCTAAAACCGTCAGTTATTGATCATTATTTCTCAGCGATCGCTGCAACGCCCGGGAGCACCTTGCCCTCAAGGTATTCCAGGGAAGCGCCGCCGCCGGTGGAGATGTGGCTCATCTTGTCAGCGAAGCCCAGCTGGATCGCAGCCGTTGCGGAGTCGCCGCCGCCGATGATCGTGGTCGCATCTGCTGCTGCAAGTGCCTCGCAGACTGCAACGGTGCCCTTTTTCAGGGTCGGGTTCTCGAACACGCCCATCGGGCCGTTCCAGACAACGGTCTTTGCGGACTTTGCAGCATCTGCGAACAGCGCAGCGGTCTTCGGACCGATATCCAGACCCATCTTGTCAGCCGGAATCTTGCCTGCCTCGACGAACTCGACGTCGATCTCAGCGTCGATCGGATCCGGGAATGCAGCTGCGATTGCGGTATCGACCGGCAGCAGGATCTTCTTACCGAGCTTCTCAGCCTTTGCGAGCATCTCCTTGCAGTAGTCGATCTTCTCGTCGTCAACGAGGGACTTGCCGATCTCGCCGCCCTGTGCCTTCAGGAAGGTGTAAGCCATGCCGCCGCCGATGATCAGCGTATCGCACTTTTCGAGCAGGTTGGAGATGACGTTCAGCTTGTCAGCAACCTTTGCGCCGCCGAGAATTGCGACGAACGGACGCTGCGGATCCTCAACGGCATTGCCGAGGTACTGGATCTCCTTCTGCATCAGATAGCCGACTGCGGTTTCCTTGACGAAGCGTGCAACACCGACGGTGGAAGCATGTGCGCGGTGGGAAGAACCGAATGCATCCATGACAAAGACCTGGCCGTCAACGAGGTCTGCGAGCTCCTTGGAAAAGCCGTCGTATTCTGCTTCCTTGGTTTCCTCATTGCCGCGGAAACGGGTGTTCTCCAGCAGAACAATCTCGCCGTCCTTCATTGCAGCAACAGCGGCCTTTGCGTTCTCACCGACGACAGCGTCATCAGCAGCGAAAACGACCTTGGTTTCCGGCAGAAGCTCTGCAAGGCGCTTTGCGACGGGTGCGAGGGAGAACTTTGCCTCCGGGCCGTTCTTCGGCTTGCCCAGATGAGAGCAGAGCACGACCTTGCCGCCCTCGGAGAGCAGCTTTTTGATCGTAGGCAGTGCAGCAGTAATGCGGTTATCGTTGGTGATCTCGCCGTCCTTGAGCGGCACGTTGAAATCGCAGCGGACAAGGATCTTCTTGCCCTTTGCCTGAATGTCGTCCACAGTAACCTTATTCAGTCCAGCCATAATAAAAACTTCCTTTCGATAGAGAGTTGGATGTGAGATATGCGGCTGTCATCAGCGGACATCCGCATTCTTTATTAT
>JAFZBC010000211.1:0-2682 GCA_017561965.1 Oscillospiraceae bacterium | reverse complement strand
GCAGATCATCGCAGAGCAGCTCTCCGCGCGGTACGAAACCGTGGCCGCCTGCATCGACGATTACAGTTTTCGCTTCTGCAAAGGCTGCCGAAGCTGTCATGAAACAGGCGTCTGCGCGCTGCCGGCGGACGGCGTCACACAGATCATGGCGGCATTTGAAGCCGCGGACATCATCGTGCTCGCCGCACCGTCCTACTGGGCAGACGTGCCGGGACAGTTCAAGGCGTTCATCGACCGCTGTACCCCGTGGAGCAATACGCATGAACCGCATGCAGCGCTCTCTGCCGGAAAAAAGGGCTATGCTGCGGTGCTGCGAACCGGCCCGGGCATGCAGGAATGCGAACGCCTGACCGCGACGGCCGCGCATTTTCTCGGGCATCTGGAGATTCCGTGCTGCGGCAGCCTCTGCCTGACCGGCGTGGAGAGCCGCATGGATATTCCGGCAAATATGCAGAAGATTCTTGATTTTTGTGATACGATCTGAGCAGCGGAGGAGGAATACATGCTGCAAAAAAAGAAACTATACCGTGATCTGCTGGTCATTGTCGCGCCGATCGCATTCCAGTATCTGATGTCCTCGCTGGTGACCGCATCGGATGCGTTCATGCTGGGCTTTCTCGATCAGGATCCGCTGTCGGCGGCGTCGCTCGCGGGACAGATCGCGTTTGTATTCAGCCTGTTCTTCGGCGCATTCGTCGGCGGATGCAGCGTACTCGCGGCGCAATACTGGGGCAAATCCGACCGCGGCACCGTGGAGCGCGTCTATGCCATGACAATGCGCTATTCGCTGGCGGTCGGGCTGCTGTTCACCGCTGCTGCGCTGACTGTCCCGCAACTCATCATGCGGATTTTCACATCCGATCCGGCGCTGATCCGGCTCGGCGCTGCCTATCTGCGAACCGTCGCGCTTTCTTACGTTCTGACGGGCTTTTCGCAGACCTGCTTCGGCATCATGAAGATCTGCGGGCAGGCCGGGCTCAGCTCGCTGATCGGTTCGCTGTCCGTCGTGCTGAACATCGCACTCAATTATCTGCTGATCTTCGGCATCGGCTGCTTCCCACGCATGGGGATTGCAGGCGCGGCGCTTGCAACTGTGCTGGCGCGCGTCTTTGAAACCGTGTTCGTTCTGATCGCAATGCGCCGCGGCAAATGCATGCCGCTGCCGGTCAGACAGATGCTCCGGCGGGGCGATGCATCTTTGCGGCACGACTACTGGCATTATACCGTGCCGCTGCTGCTGAATCAGCTCGGCTGGGGCGGCGGCGTCACCATGTACGCGGTGATCATGGGGCATCTCGGCTCTGATGCGACCGCGGCCAATTCGATTGCCGGAATCGTCCGCAGCATGATTGCGAGCTTCTGCTGGGGCATCGCAACAGGCGTCGGGATTATCCTCGGCGGGATGCTCGGGCGCGGCGAGCTGGAGGACGCCAAAAAGGCAGGCGGCAGCTTTGTTCGGTTCTCGCTGTGGGTCGGCGCAGGCTCCGGCTTGATCCTCCTCGCGCTGACACCGCTTGTCCTGCGTGTCACGACGCTGGAGGGACACGCGCATGAATATCTGAAATACATGATGCTGCTTGCGTCTTATTATATCATCGGCAATTCGCTCAATTCGACGATTATCGGCGGCATTTTCCCGGCGGGCGGCGATACGCGCTTCGGCATGTTCTGTGATATCATCACGCTCTGGTTCGTGGTCGTGCCGCTCGGGATGATCGCGGCGTTTATCTTAAAACTGCCGGTCATGGCAGTCGCATTCATTCTGACACTGGATGAGTTTGTCAAGATTCCCGCCGTTTACCGGCATTATATAAAATACCAATGGCTGCGCAATATCACAAAAGATGAGCCCGCAGCAGAGTGAAAAGCGGTATCTCCGATGGATTCATAATGGGGGCGCTGCCCCCATACCCCTGCTTAAGGGCTGCCAGCCCTTAAGAATCCCATTATAAGGAGGAATGAAAGATGCCGCAAGGTTATGACGGAAATGCTACTGTGCAGAAACAAATTGAAAAAACTATTTTTGAGAAGCTGAAATTGCTTCTGCATGCGGATGACTTGGAACGTGATGTGGATCTGGAACTGCCTGACGAACCCGGAATGCGTATTCGTCCGGATTTCTATTCTAAATCGCAGAAAATCATCGGAGAAATCCATGCGCATCTCGGAAAGCTGAAACCGGCGCAGATGCGAAAGGTCGCAACGGATGTTCTGAAGCTGCATCTGTATAATCCGGAGAATCAATACCGGAAATACTATGTTGTTTGCTGTCAGGAAGAAGAGGCGCAGTTGAAGGGGAACAGTTACCTTGCCGCTGCCATGCGCAAATTCAACATTAAAGTATTATTGATTGAACTGTGTGGGCAGGAAGAAAATGACCTGCGCGCAGCGATGAAAAAGCAGAATATGTACCGGAATCCCGCTCCTGATACAGATGATTGACCGGCGAATACAAAATCAGCACCTCTGAAAATCCAGAGGTGCTGATTTTTATACCATATTCGTCATAATGAGCGGGGTTACGGCGATCTGCCGTTCGTCCGCGTCCCAGAACATCACGCCGAGCACGTCAAATTCCCGCAGACCGCATTTTCCGAACAGCACGTCCCGCCGGAGAATGTCGCGGTGGCGGCGGCGCTCCTGCCGGATCCGGAACAGGCGCATCTGCATGTTGATTTCCTC
>JAFZBC010000210.1:0-5210 GCA_017561965.1 Oscillospiraceae bacterium | reverse complement strand
TTTTTTCGCTTTCTTTGCGTTCTTTTCTTCCTTCTCCAGGAAGATGATGGAAAACATCAGGATGAGGACGCCGACGGTCACGCAGATATCTGCAAAATTGAACACGGCAAACCGGCAGAGCTGGAAATCCAGATAATCCACGACCTTTCCGCCGCGGAAGATGCGGTCGATCAGATTGCCGATGCCGCCTGCTGCGATCAGCGGCAGCGAGAACCAGACCCAGCGGCGTGTTTTGCCGAGCCGGTTCAGCACATAAAAGCAGGCCGTGATCATAATGACCGGAAAGATGATGAGAAATCCGCGGTTCCCGCTCAGCGAGCTGAACGCTGCACCGCTGTTTTCGATATAGCGCAGGTGCATCCAGTCCAGGCTGCCGAGCTGCAAAAACGGCCGTTCAGGCTGCCCCTGCAAGCTGGCGATCGCCCAGAATTTCAGCGCCTGATCCGCACCGACCAGCACGAGAATCACGGTGGCTGTGATGATAACAGAAATCAAGTTGAATGACTCCTTTCCGAAATAAAAAGGAGCCGCGCGTGAAGCACGGTTCCTTTGTCCTGATCCATTTTCCGCCTGATATTCAGCTCAGGCGGCGGGAAGCGTACCTCAGGCCTGATCGCTGAATCTGCGGCGGGAAGCGCTTCCGGCATCGTCGCGGCGGCTTCCGAAGGTGGTCTGTGCCACGTCATCGAATGCGGCAGCGGTTTCTGTTGCAGCAGCTTCCGCAGCAGCGGCAACAGTTCCGGCGGCGGATTCCGCGGCAGCTTCGACGGTTTCTGCGGCGGTTTCAGCTTCCTCCGTTTCCTCGACCTCGACGTACTCGACGATCTCATCCGAGGATTCCGGCAGTCTGGAGATCAGCTCCAGATGCTCCTTGTACATATCAAACAGTGCGCGCTTGAAGTCCGCGACCTGATGCTGTGTTTCCACCAGATGCGCATTTTCCGCCTCCAGCTGCGCCGTGATATTTTGCAGCTGCGTTTCGGAATCGACCAGCGCCTGCGACTTGACGGTATCGACAGACGCTCTTGCCTCCGCGACAATCGCATCCGCCTTCTGCTGCGCATCCTCGACGACCTGCCGTGCCTGCTTCTGTGCAAGCAGGAGAGCATTTTTCAGATCGTCCTCGGTATCCTTATACTCCCGCACCTTGTCTGCGAGGAGCTGGATCTTCTCATTGGAATCGTCCAGATCCTGCTGCATCAGGCGCAGGTCATTCTCGATCTGTGCGAGGAAGGAATCGACCTCCTCGGGGTTATATCCGAACTTGACCTTCTCAAACTTTTTCTTCTGAACATCCTTAGCAGTAATCATCGTGCTGCGCTCCTTTCTATTCTCCGATCACCGGCTGCATAGGCAGATGCCGGCGGCTGTGTCAGGATCCCGGAAGGCGGATCTTCTCAGATCACGACGCCGTTCGTTTCCAGCTCGTTGACGAGATCCTCACCGATGAAGCCGACATTGTACGGTGTGATGATATAGGTCAGGTTTGCGACCGGCTTGAGGCTGCCGCCGTTTGCATATGCGACGCCGACCAGGAAGTCGATGATGCGGCGCTTGTTCTCGGCAGAAGCGGTTTCCAGATTGAGCACAACGGTTTTCTTGGAGATCAGATGATCTGCGATCTGCTTGGCATCGGTAAAGACCTCCGGCTTGACCAGAACGACCTGAAGCTGTGCTGTGGCCTGAATGTTCACGACCTTGTTATCGCGCTTGGACTGGTGGTATTCCGGTTCCGGCTTGTAATCACGCAGCGGGGACGGATCGCGCAGCTCACGCGCAGAGGTATCCTGCGGCTCACGCACAGGCTCGCGCTCGCGGAGAGGGGAGGGGTCGCGGTATTCTCTGCGTTCACGCGGCTCTCTGTTCTCGCGCACCGGCTCTGTATCGTAGGAATCGTCATCCTGCGGCGCGAAGAAATCGCGGAGTGTGTCAAAAACTTTCATCTGGATTCTCCTTTTCTTTCTGATTTGCGTATTTTTCCTTGCATATGCTCCGGCCTCAGCGCCGTCTGCACATGAACTGAAATCGGGTTCAGCCCTCCGGCTTCGGAGGGTAGGCTCTTGCGCCGAACAGCGCGCTTCCGATTCGGACAACCGTTGCGCCGCAGCGGATGGCGGCGGCATAGTCGCCGGACATGCCCATGGAGAGCGTGTGCATCGGCACTTCCTGCCGCAGTCTGTCAAAGAGCGTGCGCATCTCCGTAAAGACGCGGAGCTGTTCGGATTCCTCGGCCATCGGCGGCGGAATGGTCATCAGACCGTCCGTGCGGATGCCGGGGAGCTGCCGGACTGCATCGAGCAGCTGCGGGAGCATGTCCGGCGCGACACCGGATTTGGATGCTTCCCCGCCGATATTGACCTCCAGCAGCACCGGCATGACGATGCCCTGCTGCACGGCGGCCTTGCTGATTGCTTCGGCAAGGTGCAGGCTGTCCACGGAATGGATCAGCGTGACCTTGTCAATGATCTGCTTTACTTTGTTGGTCTGCAAATGCCCGATGAACTGCACCTCCGCGTTTTTGCGGTAGCTGTCGCGCTTGGAGAGAAACTCCTGCACGCGGTTTTCACCGAGCACGGTGACGCCGTGATCGACCGCCAGATTGATGAGCTCCGGCGAAACGGTCTTGGTCACTGCCATCAGAGTAATATCCTGTTCCGTTCTGCCGGAGGCTCTGCACGCATCGGCAATCTTCTGCCGGATATCCGCGAGCCGCTCCAGAACGGCTGTTTTCTGTGCTTCCGAGCAGGGGGCGAACTCACTCGCCATCTGCCATCACGCCCTTTACGATAATATCGTCATACAGCTCGACGAACCCTTTTCCTGCATCCAGGTCGGAGAGGTAATAGGTATCGTCCTCGTAGATCTCCTTGATCCTGCGGAATTCCGCCGTTTCACCGACCAGAACATAGACGCCCATGCAGTTCTGCATGCTGGTCGTCACATTGCCCTCGTCGTCCTTCTCCTCGACCTCCATGTTCTTGAAGCGGATCGCGGAGCGCGGCACGCGGATGCCCTCGACGGTTTCGCGCAGAATCTCCACGCGCTCCGTGCGGTGCTTTACGACCTCGCCGGTCAGCTGCTCGCAGCGGAACACGCCCTGCGTTTTGGTGATGTCGCCCGCGGAGATCAGAGATACAACGGAAACGCGCAGATCTGACGGATGGGATTCCAGCCGCACGGTTGCCATATCGTCCTCCGACAGGCGCAACTTGGTATTGTCGAACACGCCGACGATATACCATCCGTAGTCGTCGATCAGCTTGCCGATGACCTGGCTTCCGCCCGACGGGCTGCCGTTGTCGCTGCCGTCATCGGTGACGGCGCTGAGCTGATCGGGTGTCAGCTGTCTGACGTTGTCGCCGGTCAGGATGGCTTCATAGCCGTCCGCATGGCTGACGAAATACGCCGATTTTTCGGCGCGGATGACGTCGTCCGGCGCAGTTTTGCGGCGGCTGAGTCTTGCGATTTCGTCCTCCAGCGCGACGATCCGATCCTGATAATCGACGGCTGAATTGGTGATTTTTTCATAGGTGCTCATGAGAACGGTCAGCTCCTGCCGGGCGCTGCAAACGGCGGAAATATTTCCGTGCTCGCGCTGCCGGATCATGGAGCGGAACTGCTCGTCGATGAGCGAAGCGATCTTTGCCGGCTGGGCATTCTCGCTGGTGCCGGGGTTTTCCAGCTTGCTGAGCATTGCGAGCTCAGCTTCCTTTTCGGCAATGGTTCTGCGCAGGTCGATCTGCTCCTCATTGGAGTAGATTTCTGCGATCACGCTGCCGACGCCGAGCTTTTCGCCGTCATCGACGCAGTAGCGCACGGCACCGCTGCCGTTATACCGCCGGACGGTTTCATTCCGGACATAGACCCCCTGAAACGTCGAAACATCACTGACCTCGTAATAAATCGCATTTTCGGTCTCATAATTGTTGAAAAACAAATGATAGAAGATCGACAAGGCC
The DNA here is from genome assembly GCA_017561965.1 of Oscillospiraceae bacterium. GTDB lineage: Bacteria > Bacillota > Clostridia > Oscillospirales > Ruminococcaceae > Firm-04. The sequence continues at coordinate 1,251 of JAFZBC010000210.1, read as the reverse complement.
AGCACAACAGCGAACACCAGCAGAAGTATTTTGAGGATTCGCGTTGTAATTTCGTTCATGGAATTTACTCAGCGTCTTCCCGCTGCTCCATTGCGTCTAAGATCGAGATCGGTCTTGCAGGGACGATCGTGGAGATCGCGTGCTTATAGACGAGCTGCTGTCTGCCGTCTGTTTCAAGGATCACGATGAACGAATCAAAGCCGCGGATGATGCCCTTGAACTGATATCCGTTGGTCAGGAAAATGGTCAGCGGAAGGCGGTCCTTGCGTGCCTGATTCAGAAAAACATCCTGAAGATTAAGTCCCTTGTTGGTCATGTTACTTGCCTCATTTCTTTTATTATAGCATACATTATGTGTATCTTTGCAGCGGCGGCATGAGGGTATACCTCACCCGTCAACAACTACACATCTTATATTATATCACAATGCATCCCATTTCGCTATCATTTTTTGACACATTTCAAAAATTCGTGTTTCGTCACAAACAGCATCACGGGCGATCCATTCAATTTGTTGATTCCGACGGAACCACGTTCCCTGCCGTTTGGCATAGCGGCAGGTTTCCTGTTTGACGCGCAGCAGGCATTCTTCGGCGGATGCTTCCCCGGAAAGCCAGGGCAGCAGTTCCTTGTAGCCGATGGCCATAGCCGCGGTTGCGCGGCGCCGTCCGGAGCTGTATTCTTCGCGCACCTCGTCCAGCAGGCCGTTTTCCACCATCTGATCCACGCGCAGCCGGATGCGGCTGTACAGCAGTTCGCGGTCCGGGAATCCGATGCCGATGCGCAGGATGTTCCACGGTGCTGGGACTTCTCTGCTGCGCCTTGCGTGCTCGGAAAGCGGGATGCCGGTCAGCTCGTAGACCTCCAGTGCGCGGATGATCCGCCGGAGATTGTTCTCATGCAGACGCTCCGCGGATTCCGGATCACACTGCATCAGCCGTTCGCGCATGGCCGTCCTGCCGAGTGTTTCCGCCTCTGCATTCAGCCGCGCCCGGAGCGCGTCGTCCGCCGGAATATCCGGAAACTGAATGTTGTCCAGCAGCGAATCCATATAAAGCCCGGTGCCGCCGACAATCACCGGCAGCCTGCCTCTCTCGTGAATCTCCGCGATCTTTTCACGCGCCATCTCCACGTATTCCGCGACAGAGCAGGCCTGCTCCGGCGGCAGCACAGAAATCAGATGATGCGGGATGCCCCGCATTTCTGCGGCGGTCGGCTTGGCGGTTGCGATGTCCAGCCCCTGATAAATCT
>JAFZBC010000209.1:0-7212 GCA_017561965.1 Oscillospiraceae bacterium | reverse complement strand
TCGGCATGTATAACGACCGCGATACGCTGATGCTGATGCTGGAAATGACGCCGCAGAACGGCACAGAGCTGCCGGAGGATGCATTGTTCATACCGTATTTCTACCGCGCAGACGGTACGCTGATCACAGGCGGCCCCGGCAAAACCGAGCAGCTTGTCAAGGCGGATGCGGGCAATTCGTATTACCTGACCTATTATCTGGCGACACCGGAGCTTGCGGGTTCCACAGTTCGTGTGGAGCTGAAAAATGCCTATACGCAGGCACAGCTGAATGCCGTTCAGGCCGGTCTGGTTGCAGCGCAGGATCAGTGGCGTACAGAATACGGCGGCGATTCCATGTCCGTTGATGAATGGAAGGCGCTGTGGCAGTCTGAGGATCTTGACGGACGGACATTCGATACGACCGCTGCACTGCTGGAAAACAGCGATGCGATCCTGCAAGGGACATGGTCGGCAGAGATCGCCGTTCCGGATACTGCTGCACCGGCGGTTTATGCCTCTGAACATTTCCGCGTGACGGTGGGCAGCCTCTCCGTCGAATCTGAGAATTACAGCGGTCAGAACGACGTCAGTTATATGATCCGGCTGACGGACGGCAGAACGCTGGTGGACGGCGGCGGTACATCCGAGCGGCAGGCCATGTACGATGCGGGCATTCTCACCGCAGAGGATACCGTGTGTGAATTTGCATACGCGTTCGGTGCGGACGGCAAAATGATCCGCTGCTTCAGCGAGCCGGTTTCGGCGGATGAAATCACTTCGGTGACGGCGCTGCTGTTTGATTACGATAACGGCGTACACGTCACAACCGAGGCACTTTCCCCGCAGTGAAGGCAGCGGTATCTCCGATGGATTTAAATTGAGGGCTCTGCCCTCAAACTCCCGCCAAAGGGACACTGTCCCTTTGGAATCCCGAAACAGCTGGATTATCAGGGAGTTAAAGTCAGCCAAAATAAAAGTTTGGGGGCGAGGGCAGAGCGCGAAACTCGCCAGCCTTCAATAGCATCCGCGAAGCGGATACCTTTTTCAATCAGCTGCGGGCGCTGGCCGTTTTCGGTCAGCGCCCGCAATGCAATATCGTTCCTGCAAGATGCTTTTATGTGGATTGCACAGCATTAAAGCAAACAGATTCTTCCGAAAACAGACATCCTGTCGGCAAATCCGCCAAGATTCTGCTGTATTTTTCGGTACTTTGTGTAATGTGCTGTATGATGACATGGAAAATTCGTGAATTTGGTAGGTTGTAATTTTGTGCATGTTGTGCTATAATTAAGTATATCTGTGCAGTTTATGCACTTGATTGAATCTTTGAATGTTATATGCAAAAGGAGCGTACAACCATGAAACAATTCGGTCACTTCGATGACGCGCGCAAGGAATACGTCATCCAGTCTCCGCGGACGCCTTATCCGTGGATCAATTACCTCGGAACGCAGGCTTTCTTCTCCCTGATCTCCAACACCGCCGGCGGATACAGCTTCTATAAGGATGCCCGTCTGCGCCGCATCACCCGTTACCGCTACAACAACGTGCCGATCGACATGGGCGGCCGGTACTTCTATATCTCCGACAACGGCACAATCTGGAACCCGGGCTGGTCGCCGGTCAAGACAGAGCTGGACGCCTATGAATGCCGCCACGGCATGGGCTACACCGTCATCACCGGTAAAAAGAACGGTCTGAAGGCTGAGGTCACGTTCTTTGTTCCGCAGAACTATGACGGCGAAGTGCAGCAGGTTGTGCTGACCAATGAAAGCTCCGACACAAAAACATTCAAGTTCTTCTCGTTTGCAGAGTGGTGTCTCTGGGATGCGCAGGATGACTGCACCAACTTCCAGAGAAACTTCTCCACCGGCCGCGTTGAGGTCGAGGGTTCGACCATTTACCATAAGACCGAATACAGGGACAGACGCGATCACTATGCATTCTATACCGTGAACGATTCGATCGACGGCTACGACACCGACCGTGATTCGTTCATCGGTCTGTACAACGGCTTCGGCGATCCGCAGGCTGTTCTGGACGGCAAGGCGACCAATTCCTTCGCGGACGGCTGGTCCCCGATCGCTTCCCACTACAAGGAGATCACCCTTGCAGCAGGCGAATCCAAAACGCTCGTCTTTATCCTCGGCTACGTCGAGATGCCCACAGACAAGAAGTTTGAGGCAGACGGCGTGACGATCAACAAGGAAAAGGCTTACAAGATGATCGAGCAGTACAACACCCCGGAAAAGGTCGCTGCCGGTCTGGCTGAGCTGAAAGCTGCATGGGACAAGCTGCTCGGCATCTTCAATGTCAACACCTCGGATGACAAGGTCAACCGCATGGTCAATATCTGGAACCAGTATCAGTGCATGGTCACCTTTAACCTGTCCCGTTCCGCTTCTTACTTTGAGAGCGGCATCGGCAGAGGCATGGGCTTCCGTGATTCCAACCAGGACATCCTCGGCTTTGTCCACCAGATCCCGGACAGAGCAAGAGAGCGCCTGATCGACCTTGCCTCCACGCAGCTTGAGGACGGCGGATGCTATCACCAGTATCAGCCGCTCACCAAGAAGGGCAACTCCGATATCGGCGGCGACTTCTCCGACGACCCGCTGTGGATGATCCTTTCTGTCGGTGCATATATCAAGGAGTCCGGCGACTGGAGCATTCTGGATCAGCCGGTTCCGTATGACAATGACGAGTCCAAGGCAAAGCCGATGCTCGATCACCTGACGGTTTCCTTCTATCACATCGTCAACAATCTCGGTCCGCACGGCCTGCCGCTTGCCATGCGCGCAGACTGGAACGACTGCCTCAACCTGTCCTGCTATTCCGACAAGCCGGGCGAGAGCTTCCAGACCTATACCAACCCGAAGTTTGCTGCTGAGGGCGGCTACTCCAAGGTTGCGGAATCCGTCATGGTCGCTGCACTGTTCACCTACGCAGGCCCGACCTATGTCGGCATTCTGAAGCATCTCGGCAAGGATGACGAGGCTGCAAAGGCACAGGCTGAGATCGACAAGATGAAGGAAAATGTCATGCAGTCCGCATTCGACGGCGAGTGGTTCCTCCGTGCTTACGATTCGACCGGCGCAAAGGTCGGCTCCAAGGAGTGCGAGGAAGGCAAGATCTTCATCGAGCCGCAGGGCTTCGCAGTCATGTCCGAAATCGGTAAGGATCAGGGCGCTGACATCAAGACGCTCGATTCCATCGACAAGTATCTGAACACCAAGTACGGCCTTGTGCTGAACAACCCGGCATTCTCCAAGTATTATATCCAGTACGGCGAGATTTCCACCTATCCGGGCGGCTACAAGGAAAATGCGGGTATCTTCACGCATAACAATGCATGGATCATCTGTGCAGAGGCGTATGCCGGCAGAGGTGACAAGGCATTTGAATATTACAGCAAGATTGCTCCGGCATTCAACGAGGAAATTTCCGATCTGCACAAGACAGAACCGTATGTCTACGGTCAGATGATCGCAGGTAAGGATGCATCCCGCTTCGGCGAGGGCAAGAACTCCTGGCTGACCGGTACCGCAGCATGGAACTTTGTTGCAATTTCGCAGTATATCCTCGGTATTTCCGCAGACTTCGACGGTCTGAAGGTTGATCCGTCCATCCCGAAGGCCTGGGACGGCTTCACCGCAACCAGAAAGTTCCGCGGCGCGACCTACCAGATCACGGTCAAGAATCCGGATCACGTTTCCAAGGGCGTCAAGTCCCTGACGGTGGACGGCAAGGCTGTGGACGGCAATGTCGTACCGGTGCTTCCGGCAGGCGGCACCTATGAGGTTGTTGCTGTGCTCGGATGAGCATAAAAATTCAGTAAAAGACGATGCAGTGCTTTGGCGCTGCATCGCTTTTCACGTTTTTCAGTTTACTGATTTGATTTGTTTCGGATACTTAGGAGGTAATTACAATGGCAAAGGCCCAAAAGAAAAACCGCCTGTTTACGGGCATTATCATCGCAGTTATTGTGCTCCTGCTCGCATTTATTGCAGGCTTCTTCATTTACGTGCGGACACACCGCCTGTTCCCGAATATGCCGGGGCTCGTCGATGTGCTCGCCGGTGTGGATCATTTTTCGCCGTCGGATCACGTCGGCCTGTATGATCACGGCAACAACACAGATATTACCGGCTCCGGCCGCACCGAGGAGGATCGGCTGGTGCTCACAAAAAAGGATGGCGGCGGTTATGATCTTCTGATGAAGCCGGTTCAGGTGGACACAACGTCGTTCTCAACCTACGGGCTGTTCCCGTGCAAAAAGCCGGTGGACGTTTCGCTGATCTTTGACAAGAATCAAAAGCTGTGCTGCACCGAGCTCGTTTACCATTTCAAGGAGGAAGAGCTGATTGACTTCCAGCAGGAATGGGACGATATGGCCTATGCAGTGGACAAGCGTGAGCGCTCCAACATCCTGTTCTCCGTTTATGCGACGCTTGCGGATAAGCTGGGCTACAAGCGCTACAACACCATGCGCAGAGGCAGCGCGGAGGATACACAGCTGGTTGTGCAGGAGTTCTATCGCACAAAGGCATACAAATAATCGGATTATCCGCCGGGATGATGTCCCCGGAACCCATTATATACAAACGAAGGGCACTGACTTTTTCGGTCAGTGCCCTTCGTTTGCTGAATGCGGTATCGCTGCGCGATGAATTATTATGGAGCAGCGCCTCATTTTGAATCCATCAGAGATACTGCTTTACTTCCCGGCACGGCGCAAAAGAGATGGCCCGTTCTGCCGGAGCCAGCGGTCACAGCGGGCGTAATCCGGGAAAAGACGGTACACCTCTGCATAAAACCGCCGCGAATGATCCGGATGCAGCCGGTGGCAAAGCTCATGCGCAACAACGCTGTCCAGCACCTCCGCCGGTGCAAGCATCAGAAGGCAGTTAAAATTCAGATTGCCCGCAGACGTACAGCTGCCCCAGCGCGTTTTCTGGCAGCGGATCGTAATGCGGCCGTAGCTGACACCCAGCTTCGCCGCATAAAACGCAACCCGCGGCGGAATCACGGCCTTTGCACGCTGCGCCAGATCCTCCAGCTCCGAAGCTGTCAGCGGCGGCTCAGGATGCGCATTCAGCTCCGCCAGGCAATGCTGCACATGCCGTTCAATCACCGCAGATTTTTCCGTCAGGAACCGCTCGATCACCGCCTGCGGCACATGCAGCGGCGCACGCACCAGAACTGCGCCGTCCGGCCGCACCTCCGCTGAAATTGTCCTGCGTCGGCTGCGAATCAGCCGGATTTCCGCAGTGATACCCTTGATCTCCATAAATCCTCCTGCCGGAATCCGGCAAACAATGGGAGCCGCCAAAGCGACTCCCATGCAATATTATCTGAAAACAGGTCTGCGGAACTGCCAGTTCTTATTGTTCAGCAGGGATCCGAGCATACCGTTCACCTGCAAGGATTCGCTGACGCCGGTCTTGCACCAGATCGCAAAATGCTCGCAGTTATTCGTGAAAAAGTTATAGCTTGTTTCGCCCAGACGCGACCTTGCTCTTGCGACAGTTTCCTCCGGCGAATACAGATGATAACCGTATGTCTGCTGAAGCGAACGCGCAAGATCCTCCGAATAGGAATTGGTATGCGGAGTAATCGGCGCACCGAGTCTGACCGGCGGCTCGTAAGGCTTCGGAAAATCGAGAATGAAATATTCCGAATCGTCGCGCAGGAAATTCCGCAGATTTGTCGCGTGAACAACCGCATGACCAATCGTCTTGCTCGCCGGAATATTGTAATGCACAATGCAGGTGTCGCTGACATAGATCCCGTAATGCTCGTAAATTCCGCCTCTGCGCACAACGCCGATGATGTCGCCGTACTGCGCCTGAACCGGCTGCTGCGCGGCGAGCGGGTCGGGAATGCTGGTCTGCTGGAAGCCGGTCACACCGGTCGGCGGGAGCCCGATGCTGCGGATCGCCTCCGCACGCGCGGCTCTGCGCACCATGGTCTGTTCCAGCTGCGCCTGCGTGCCGCGGTCGAGCACCTGCCCGAATTTGTCGATGATACGGCATTCTCCGCTCACGACATGCCGCTGAAGCGTGCAGTCCGGACCGTAATCCAGATCCTCCCAGCAATAGTCCTTATCCATGATCGTAAAGCCGGTGTCCGGATTCTGTAATTGCAGATTCTCCGACAGATTGTCCAGCTTGTTCGCCAGCTTATCCATTCCGCGGCTGACTGCGTCCCAAAATTCCATGATGGTGTTGCCTCCTTTGGCGTTCAGTCGTTGGCACGCGAGAGCCAGAAAACATATTTTCCGCCGCTCTCGTAGTAGCCGATTGACAGGACGCCGTCAAAATAGTCATAATGTGCAAGATTGCTGTCCTGAATCACCGTATGTCCGCCGTATACGCCGTCAGCGTATTCCGCAACGCCGTTGAATATCTTTTCGATCTCCTCGCGCGTCCAGACATATTTTCCGGTATAGTCGCCGTGATTGCCGAAGCGATAATCCACGGCGCGCAGATAGCTGCCCTGATAGGCATCGCCGTTATGGATATACAGATCGACCGCCGCAGGGAGCTGGAGATCGCTGTAACCCGGCACCGGAAATGCATCCGTGATATAACGGTAGGTCGAATTGGTCGAACCGTGCGCATCCTCCGTATCACCGCAGTACAGATCAGCATTTTTTCCCCAGTCCACGCCGAGCTGCATCATCGCACGCTTGGCCTGCTCCTCGCTGAGAGCACGGCCGTCCGCGTTATCCGAACGCGTGAAAAGCCCGGGCGGCAGGAACGGATCGCCGCTGTCATAGGTATGGAACGGCGCTTCTCCGATGGTCTTATAGTAGTCCGCAGCGGATGTGCCTTTTCCGGCATTTTCCTGCGGCTTGGTCTTGGGCGGATCAGTCTGCTTGGTTGTCGTTGGCTTCGTGACGGCCTTTGTCGTTTCCGCAGCAGTCGCCGCAGTCGTTTTTTCGGCCGGAGCTTTTGTTGTTTCCGGTGCCGCAGTCGTTTCCGGTGCGGCCGTTGTCTGCACAGCTGTCGTTTCCGGCGCCGCCTCGGTCTGAACTGCGGTAGTTTCCGCAGCGGAATGCTCCGCAACAGGCTGTGTATCCGGTTCGGTCTTGGCGCTGTTCTGCAAAACGCCGCGCGCAATCATGCCGCCGCCGATCGCAATCACACCAATCAAAGCAATCGCGGACAGTGCTGCATTTCTGCGTCCGGATGCACGGGCAGCCTTCACAGAAAGCCCGCACCTCGGA
>JAFZBC010000208.1:0-1847 GCA_017561965.1 Oscillospiraceae bacterium | reverse complement strand
TGTTCCAGCGCTTTATCAAGATCAGCTCCGGCCGTGATCTCCGCGTGACGGTCGTCGGCGGCAAGGCCATCTGTGCCATGGAGCGTCAGTCCGCCTCCACCCAGGAATTCCGCTCCAACATCGGCGCGGGCGGTACGGCCTCCGCAAAGGCATTGACCCCGCTGGAGGAGAAGCTCGCTGTCGATGCGGCAAACGCACTCGGCCTCGATTTCGCAGGCGTGGATATCCTCTACGGACGGGACGAAAACGAGCGCTATATCTGCGAGGTCAATTCCAATCCGCAGCTTCAGAGCACGATCGACACCTGCGGCATCAATCCCGCCACGAATATCATGTGGCATATCCGCAGCCAGATCAAGGTCGGCGCAGAATGAGCAAAAAAACAGGGCTTCTGCTTTATACGCCAAAGGATGCCGAACGCAACCGCTGGTTTATTGAACAGCTTTGTGCAGATGCAGAGGCGGAGGGACTATCTCTCCGCCTCTGTCTTGTTGAGAACGGCAACCCGTTCGTTCCGTTCCGGCAGCATCCGGATGCTGCATTTCTCATCAACCGCAGCCGGTTCGGCGGCATCAGTGATTATGCAGAAAGAACGCTGCATATCCCCTGCTTCAACAGTAGATATGTCACCGGCATTACCAATTTCAAATACATGACCTACCTTGAACTGCACTGCGATCACGGCATTCCGATGGCGAAAACACAGCAGATCAGCATGCACATGCCGCTGCCGGAGCTGACCTATCCGCTGGTTGCAAAGCCCACGGACGGTCACGGCGGCGAAGGCGTGGCATGGATCGAAAACGCCGCACAGCTCGAAGAATACCGCGCAGAATTCAATGCGGCACATCCGGAGCCGACATATCCGTTTCTGGTGCAGGAGCCGGTAGTCCCGGGCTGGGATGTGCGTGTTTATGTGCTTTCCGGAGAGATTTATGCGGCGGTTCTTCGCACCTCGGCTTCCGATTTCAGGAGCAATTTTTCGCTGGGCGGACATGCGGAAGTCATTGAGCCGGACGCGGAGATGCGTGAACTGGTCGCGCGGGTGCAGCGCATCATGCCGCTGGATTTCGCAGGCGTGGATATTCTGAAGCGCAGCGACGGCAGCTATCTGCTCGGGGAGATTGAAGATGCGGTCGGCTGCCGGATGCTCTATCAGCTGACGGACAAGGATCCTGCGCGGGACTTTATCCGGGCAGTCGCACAGGCACTCAGGAGCCGGTAAAGCCGATACTTCTTTTTTTATAAAGCCACGATCAGCCGTGCGCCTCTCCCACGCACTTCTATTGACAAAACAACGCATCGGCTGTATAATAAGAAAAAACGGCAGAGAGAGGAGCACGGTATGTTTGCGTTATCCTTCGGACACGGCAGCTTCAATTATCCGGCATCCGAGCAGTTTATCACCCTTGTCATTGCACCGAAAGCCGGATATTCATCGGCAGATGATTTTCTGGCCCAAGCATTCGCATTTCTCAATACCGACGACGATTTCCGCGACGACTGGGACGAGATCCTTCAGAGAAGATGCGATACGCCTGCATCGGCGGAGGACATCAACGAATTGCAGGCGCATTTCGCAGCGATGAATGAGAAAATCTCCATACTGCACGAGCCGGTTCTCTCCGCCGTGCATCTCGTCCGGCCGCAGTGGAACGAGGTCTACATGCTGATCGAAACCGCATCGGAATACCTATTCTATCTCTGGGGCACGACCGCATAAGCGGCTGCCCGCACATATGATCGGAGGCTGCAATGCGATACAAGCCGCAAATCATCACCGACAAAACAGGCCGTCCCGTCACGCTCCGGAGCGCCGAACCGTCAGACGCGCAGGATCTGCTGCG
>JAFZBC010000207.1:0-2115 GCA_017561965.1 Oscillospiraceae bacterium | reverse complement strand
GTCCGGAATCGTGACGCTGTTCAGCGCCGTGCATTCCATGAATGCTTCTGCGGAGATGAACAGGACATTCTCCGGAATGACAGCTGTTTTCATCGCACAGCCGCGGAATGCGGACTTGCCGATAAAGCGGACGGAAGCGGGAATCTGTATATCCGAAAGGGCGGTGCAGTTCAGAAATGCGGAGCCGTCGATGTCGGTGAGCGTGTCCGGCAGAGAAACCGATTTCAGTGCGGTACAGCCGGAAAACGCATTTTCGCAGAGCTCTTTTGTGCCGTCCGGGATCACAATGCGCTCCAGTGCAGTGCAGCCGGAAAACGCCGCATTGTCAACACTGCGTATCCCGGCGGGGAGCTTTATACCGTTCAGGGAAGCGCAGTCAAGGAACGCACGCGGCCCGATCCGGGTGATGCCGTCCGGCAGGTCGATGGATTTCAGGCCGGTGCATCCGCTGAGCATTTCCTTCGGGATCGCGGTCAGGCCGGAGGGCAGCGTGATCTTCTCCAGACCGGAACAGCCGCTGAACGCCGTGCCCTCGATCGTTTTGACGCTCTCGGGAATCACAATCTCCTTCAGCCCCGTGCAGCCGGAAAACGAGCTGTTCCGGATCACGGGCAGATTCTTCGGGAGGGTTATGCTTTCCAGCGCAACACAGTCGGAGAACGCGTTCATCTGGATTTCCGTCAGGCTGTCCGGCAGCGTGACGGATTTCAGCGCCTTACAGCCTGCAAATGCGGCCGCGCGGATTTCCGTGACGCTCTCCGGAATCTCGATGCTCTCCAGCTTGAAGCAGCAGCAGAACGCTTCGTCATCAATGCTGGTGATATTGTCCGGCAGCTTGAATTCCGTCAGGCCCTTGCAGCCGTTGAAGGCATAGGCGGAAATTTCCGTGACGCTTTCCGGCAGTTCAACTTTTTCGAGCACGGTGCAGCGCCGGAATGTCGAGGACTCGATGCGCCGGATCTTTTCCGGCAGCTTGATGGATCTGAGCTTCACGCAGGCTTCAAAGCAGCCGTCGCCGATCCATGTGACGCCGGCAGGAATCTCCAGGCTTGTCAGAGAGGCACAGCTCCGGAACACCGCCTTCTCGATCATTTTCAGGTCAGGCGGGAGCTGAATCTCCGTCAGGCCGGTGCAGCCCTCAAAGGCACTGTGACGGATGATTTTGATATTGTCCGGCACCTTCACCGAGGTCAGCGACGCACAATCACGGATCACACTTTCGCCGAGTTCAGCCAGTTCCTCCGGGAAGGTGATGCTCTTGAGCTTCTTGCAGCCGTCAAATGCATAATTGCCGATGGCTCTGACGCTCTCCGGAATGCTGATGCTTTCCATGGAGGCGCAGCAATAGAAAATGTATTCCGGGATCACCTTGATGCCGTCCTCAAAGACAGCGGTTTTGATGTTGGAGCATTCCGAGAACGCCGCCGCGCCGATGTCAGTGAGCGTGACCGGAATCGTGATTTCCGTGAGCCCGTCACAGGCGAACATGGCGCTGGTGCCGAGATAGGTCAGGGATGCCGGAAACTGAATGCCGGTCAGCGAAGTGCAGTGATAAAAAGCGCGGTCACCGATCACCGTCAGCGTTTCCGGCAGCTGTGCTTCAGTAAGCAGCAGGCAGTAATTGAACGCGGCTGCTTCGATTTCGGTCAGACCGGCGGGAATATTGCACTGCGTCATATTGGTACAGCCGCTGAATGCGGATTCCCGGATGACGGTGATGCTGTCCGGCAGGCTGACGGAAATCAGGTCTTCTGCTGCGGCAAATGCGCTCTTGCCGATCTCGGTGACCGGCAGGCCGTTCATCTCCGCGGGGATTTCCACCGCAGTCAGGCCGGAATCCCGTTCCCGCTTGTAAACGACCGCATGATCCTCATACAGCGCATATGTGATGCCGCCCTCCGTGACGGTTTCGGCAGCTGATGCTGTGAGCGCCGGACGGAACAGCGCCGGCATCGCCGGAAGCTGCGGAACGGCGCATGCCGCTGCTGCTGCGGCGGCAAGAATGATCATCGTTTTTTTGTGTCTGTGCTTCATGGATTGTACCTCCCGAACAGTCCGTATTTTGTGTCATCCGTATCGGATACGGCTGCTTGTATTATAGCATGATTTGACTGC
>JAFZBC010000206.1:0-6656 GCA_017561965.1 Oscillospiraceae bacterium | reverse complement strand
GAGATTTTTGGCATTCTCATGCCGGGCGCGGGATACAATGCCGCAGATCAGTCCCGCTGTGCCGAGCAAGGTTCCGGCGGGCAGCGCACAGGCCATGCAGATGCCTGCAATCCCCAGGATCACAGAGATCAGCGCCAGCTTTCCGGTCGGCCGTTCATCCTCAAATTTCGGTTTGTCAAGCGGGTCATGCCATTCCACAGCGCCGCTGGAAACCGGATTCAGCTTTTCTTCCTCTGTCAGTTCCCGCTGCGGGTTGTTGTTGTTGTTCTCGTCCATCTGTGTTTCTCCTGCTGTGTGATTTTGTGCGTCCGCTGCTGCGATGCGTGCAGACGGCGCAGTTTCTTCCATTATAGCAGACTGCGCGATAAAAGTCAACCGTGCAGCAGCACAAAAAAACCGGCCGGCCGTTTCTGCACGGCCAGCCGGTTCAGTGTCGTATGATTACTTCTTCTTTGCCTTCTTGGCAGCCTTTGCCGGCTTGGTGTTGACCTTTTCCTTCAGGGCAGCACCTGCCTTGAACTTCACCAGGGTGGAAGCAGCGATCTTGAGCGGCTCGCCGTTTGCCGGGTTGCGGCCGGTTCTTGCAGCTCTCTCAGCTGTTTCAAAGGTGCCAAAGCCGATCAGCTGTACCTTCTCCTTTTTCTGGAGCGTGCCGGATACGACATTGACGAAAGATTTGAGCGCGGCATCGACGTCCTTCTTGGCAATGCCGGTTTCGGTTGCGATCGCTTCGATCAGTTCAGCCTTATTCATTGTAAAATTCCTCCGTTTTCATTTTCTTTTTGGGTAAAAGGGTTTGCGTTGAGTTTATTATAGTACATTATGGGAGATTTGTCAAGGGGTGCGCGCATTCTTTTCAAATATAAAGCAAAAAAACATATTGCGCAGCGTACACATTTATTCATATATCCATACAAACAGGGTCTGCGCAGTGCGGCGGCTGCTGTTCTGCAAGCGTCAGCCCGCAGATTTCCCGTGCAGGAACGGCTGTTCCGTCTGCAAAATACAGTATATTTTCTGCCTCGTCGTAATGCCGGAACACGCCTGTGTATGTCACATAGCGTCCGCCGTCCTTGCGTGCATCCGGCTGAAAGCGGATGACGGATGCAGCCGGATGCTCTCCTTCGGCTGCGATCAGCTGCTGCATCGCTGCATCCAGTGCTGCGAGGTCGTCCTCAGACAGCTCTGCGCGGACATCGGTCAGGCGCGCCGTTTCGCCGATGTCCTCATCATAGCCGGTCAGTGCCTCGAATGCCGCAAACTGTACAGCGCGGTCGGCTTGCGGCATCGGCCTGCGCGTTTTGGAAACGTGATGCGGCAGCGCCATAATATCCGAAAAATCTTCCATATCCGCACCTCATGCCCGGTGTCCGCCGACCTGCGCGTTCCGGTCACGCGCGGTCGCACCGTCCTGAAAATTCATGCCCTTCAGGACGGCATTTTTCCCGTATTTGCTTTTAATGGAGAGCACGGCTTCCTGAAGCCGCCGTTCCTTCGCAAGCCGGTTCTGCTCAGATGCGCGGCGGCGTTCCAGCAGTTCGGGATCATCGAACAGCCCGTACTGCACCGGCGCATCCTCCTGGATATCCTGCTCGCGGATGACGTGGTTTGCCGTCACATTGAGCCGCCGGACGAGCAGTTCCCTGTCCGCGATGCGGTCGAACAGCTGCACTGCGGCTGCAAGGATCTGTTTTGCCGAAGCCGTGTGCCGGCCGAGATTGACCGAGCCGTGTGCCGGTTTCGGTACCGTTTTGCCGTAGTGATTTTTTGTCAGCGTGCCGGAATAATCCGCGGGGATGCCCGTGTGGTCGTATCCGATATGCAGCACGATCTGATCTGCGGCAACACCCTTGCGAACCATGTCCAGCACGAGCAGATCCGTCATTTCGCGGACGATCAGCCGGGCCTTGTCCGCAGAATACGGCACTGAAAGCACCTGCCCCTGCGACAGGCTGTGATTCACCGGCCGGTACGCCTTGATTGCCGCGATCGTGCATGACTCCCAGCCCCATGCATGGTCGATCAGCAGCTCCGCCTTGACGCCGAACGCTTTATACAGCGCGGCCTCGTCATATTCCGAGCAGCGCGCCAGCTGCCCCATGTTCCGGATGTGCAGCGCCTCCAGCCGTCTTGCGGTACCGGCGCCGATCTGCCAGAAATCGGTGAGCGGCTCATGCCCCCACAGCTGTTCCCGGTAGCCTGTTTCGTCCAGCTCTGCAATGCGGACGCCGTCGGCATCCGGCGGCATTTTCTTCGCAACAATATCCATTGCGACCTTGGCGAGATACAGATTCGTGCCGATGCCCGCCGTCGCCGTGATGCCGGAGGTTTGCAGCACCTCCCGGATGATCCGCATGACGAGCTCATGTGCCGTGCAGTGATAGGTTTCCAGATAATTCGTCAGATCCAGGAACACCTCGTCGATGGAATATACATGGATATCCTCCGGCGCGATGTATTTCAGATAGATCCTGTAAATACCGGTGCTGACCGCCATATATCTGCGCATCTGCGGCGGCGCGACGATATAGCCGATCTCCAGCGACGGATCCCGTGCCAGCGCGTCCGCGTCATACGATTTGCCTGTGAAGCGGCGGTGCGGTGCGCGCTGACGGCGCTGTTCATTGGCCTGCGCGACCTTTTGGATGACCTCAAACAGCCGCGGGCGGCCCGGAACGCCGATGGCTTTCAGGGACGGCGACACCGCAAGGCAGATTGTTTTCTCGGTGCGGGTGAGGTCGGCCACCACGAGATTGGTGTTCAGCGGATCCAGCCTGCGCTCCACGCACTCCGCCGATGCGTAAAACGATTTCAGGTCAATGGCTGCATAGACCGGCATTGTGCGCAACCTCCGTTTCCTTTGCCGTTACAGCGTGATCTCCGGATCGTACCGCTCGTCAATCAGAATGCGGGTGACATGCGGCAGCGCTGCAAACGCCGCCATATTTTCGTTGTCCGCCGTCACCGATTCCGGCGTGCAGTCGGAATCATTCAGCCGCTGTTCAATGACGGACGCATACGTTTTGATATCCGCGAAGTGCCGCGCGATGTAGTGCCTGCTCATGACAAGGCAGAAGCAGCGGATACCGTTCAGCTCGGATTCCGAAAAATCCGCCGCCCACGACAGCGGGATATAGCAGCCCTCCACGGTCAGATTCTGTCCGTTTTCAATCGCAGTTCTGATGATTTCGCGCACGACCGGCCAGAGAAGGGCGGTCAGCGCTTCGTCGCTGCTCAGCGGGGTCAGGTCGGTATAACTGCTCCGGATCAGCCCCATTTTCAGGTGATCCTCGGAGAGATACGGATAATGATATGTTTCAAGCAGCTTCTGTGCCAGCGCGGTTTTCCCGGTATGGGACGCGCCCGTGATGATGACAACCATGCGGAACCTCCGGCATGCGCATCAGAGATTCTGCATCAGCAGCGCGCGCGGGAAAATCCTGTTGAGATGCCCCGGCGCGACCACGATCCCTGCAAGCCCGCTTTCTTCTATGCACAGCTGCCGTGCGTCCGCAAAGCTGACAACGCCGATGCGGATGCTGCTGCCGAAGATGCCGGTCATCGCCTGATAATGCAGGAACAGCGGGATATAATCGCTGCCGTCCGGCGCAGTGAGCTTCCGGAAATGCAGGATGCCGGCAGCCGCTTTTGCAGGCGAGAGCGTGTCCGGCAGCTGATCCAGGCAGATCAGTTTTGCACCGGCATTGCTCATTTGTGCGGCATGCTCGGTGAAATGCAGTGCAGGATCCGGCGTGCTCAGCGGCAGGGGCATGCCGTTTGCATCGCAGGGGTCGCCGTCCAGAAAGACCGGGCACAGAAACAGCCCGTTTCGCAGATCAAGTTCCATTTGGTTTCCTCCGTTCGGGTGCTTCCTCTGCCGAAGCACCGTATTTTTCATAAAAATCCCGGATATTCTGTTCCGACCGCACGAGCTCCGCGTACCGCAGACGGTGTGTCTTGCGGTCGTAGAATCCGATCGTACGCTCGCCGGTGCAGGTGCTTGCCTCAATTCTGATATCCGCCGCCGTAAACGGCTCCGGGATCGGCAGCGGCTCTTTTTTCCTGTGAAACAGCTTCATATGTGTATCCTCATGGAGTGGACTTTCCGCGGCGTTTATGAGTGCTTACGGCGAGCCGAATCAAAAGTTTTGGTCGAGGGCAGAGCCCTCGTCGCCCGTCGCAACGGGCGAAATCCCCCTGCGTTCAGGAGCTCGGCGGGCTTGGGGACCTGCGATAGAGGTCCCCATTCCTGAATAATATCCGCGATGCGGATACATCTTTATAAATCAAATCCCCGATTAGCCATTTTCGTATCCTCATCCGGTCTTCTCTGTTACCATGCAGGTCAGCGCCTTTTTTGCGATGTCCGCCGGGTCGCCGTCCGGCCGGATCCAGTCCGCAATGCATTCCTTCGGGAGGATCAGCGGCATCCGGTCGTGCAGGGTGCTGACGCTGCTGTCTGCCTGCCGCGTGATGACCGCGAACACCGGCACCCGGATGCCGCGGCGCTCCTCAAAGCGGTACAGTCCGGCGAGCCATGTGACGGTTTCGCCTTCCGGCTGAATCAGGAATTTCGCGCCGGTGATGCGCTTTTTGCCGTCCGGTGACGCAAAATGCTCCCATTCATAGTACCACGACGCGGGAATCGCGCAGCGCCGCCGGAACCAGGAATCCTTCCACAGCGGCTTATAGTCTGCGGATTCCAGACGGCAGTTCACGATCGGCGCACTGCTCTCCGGCGTGAGAAAGCCCCACAGCATCGGGAATACCGCGATGCCGCCGTGCTTATCCGGCGCCAGCACTGCGACGGCGTCGGTCGGGTGCAGCTCACCGCTCATAGTCAGCGGCTTGCCAAGCGTGACAAGGATCTGATCCGCCAGCGCGCTTCGCTGCGCCCGCGCAATATACGGGCGGAACACGGCCGGTTCCACATAAAAGCGCGTACACATTCGATCACTCCCCATTCTGCGCGGAACGGCATCCGCGGTCTGCGTCAGCGCGTACCCGTCCGGATGAACCGGATCAGCGCCTCCGCGTCGTCAAAATCGTCATAATCTCCGGTAATGCCGTCCCGGTGATAAACGACACCGGCCTTTTCGTTCCGTTCCAGGCAGTCCAGCAGCAACGCCTCGCCGTACCGCCTTGCAAACAGCGTAAAGGCATACGGCTTGATTTTGGAAAGCAGCCCCTTCCGGCATGCTTCCTCGGGGCAGTCCCGGCAGCCGATGAGCCCGTTTTCTATGGAACATCGTCTGTTTTCGCACCACGCCTTATCCGGACAGGTGCCGGAATTGCAGCCGGTGCAGTGTTCGTTTTCGCTGCATAAGCAGCACGCCAGCCCGCAGCGTGCGATGCCGAGCTCCCGTTTCATATGCATCCTCCTTTGCATTTCACTGCGTCGATTTCCGTATACTGCGCGCCGTGCTTTCCGAAATCCGAGCGCATCAGCGAAATCCGGCGGACGGTCATGCATTCTTTTGCAAGCACAATATCTGAAAACGGCAGTCTGCTTTCCGCATTCCGCAGCAGTGTGATATGCGGATGAAACTTCTTGCGGTCAAACGGAATACCGCGTTCCGCGAGTGCGCGGCGGAGCTGCTTTGCATACTGTTCCGCAGCAGGGGACTGCGCCGCGCCTGCCCAGAGCAGATTCCCGAAGCTGCCGATATACCCGCTGAGCGTCAGCGGGAACGGCGCAGGCGGGATTGCCTCCATGGCATCCAGCACGGCGTCCGGATCGTTGTATTCCCCGATGAAGCTGAGCGTCAGATGCAGATTCCGTTCGTCGGTATAATGTCCGCTGAAACGGCGTTTCCGCAGAATGTTCTGTGCATCGAGCAGTGCCTGCCTGATATTCGGCGCAGGCAGAATTGCAATAAACAGCCGCATGGTATCATCCTTCCCCGGCGCGGAGCTGCTGATACATCCGGATTTCCTCCGGCCGCGCAAAATCCGTATCCGGATCGAGGATCCCGAGCACCCGCCCGATCAGATACACGCTGTCGTCCTCGGAAAAGGTCATGGTCGGATAGCGCCTGTTCAGCGAGTGCAGACCGTCCTTTTCGTATACCTTAATATAGGTGCTGTTGCCGATGATGAACGCACCGGTTTCGCCGTATTGCAGTGCGGGGCAGCCCGGATAGCGCTGGACGAGCACCAGGTCACCGTCGTGATACTGCGGCTCCATGCTGTTGCCGCTGACCGGGAACACCAGATCCGCCTGCCGGATGCGCTCCGAGGTGTAGAGATAGACCGGCTCGCCTGTGTCGTCGAATTCCGCACCGCCGTCAAAGCCCGCGGCGAGCTGCTTGCTGCACAGGGTCAGCACGGTGATATCCGGGCAGGCTGCTGCCTGCTCCGCCGCTTTCAGCGATTCGATCAGCCGATCAACCGCAAGCCGGTGCCCGTCTGACAGCGTCCGGTAATCCGCGAGGAGCTGCTGTTCCGTTTCCGTGTATCCGGCATGGGGCGCGTCCAGCCCGTAGAGCTCGTACAGCGTGATGCCGAGGATGCCGCAGAGCTCCGGCAGGATGCTGAGATCCGGCCTCGTTCTGCCGTTTTCCCAGTTGCTGACGGCGTTCGGCGTGATGCCGAGCCTGCGGGCGATGTCCTTCTGTTCCAGCCCGCAGCGCTTCCTGTAAAACTGAATGCGCTTG
>JAFZBC010000205.1:0-5427 GCA_017561965.1 Oscillospiraceae bacterium | reverse complement strand
GACATCGTAATCCTCTGCGTCCGGCATCGGAATCAGCCTCCAGGTGATCGGCAGATCGCCGGTGTCCTCGCCGATGAAATCAAGGAAGGACTGCGTGTCAATATCAACATCGCCCGCCCTCCGCGACGGGTTATCGGAAAACGGCATTGCATCCGCGACCAGCGCATTCAGCTTCTTGTCACCACAGGTGATCTCGATCCAGCCGCCTGCGTATTTGTTGTACTCATCATCGGTCAGCGCCGCGACCGGGCACTGATGCAGATTCACCATTTCATCCAGCGATGCACAGCCGCTGCGATAATCATAATGCGTCAGTCTGCCGGAATGCACCTCCGTGTCCGGATCCTTCGGCTGTGCAGCCTTTGCCGCCTCGCCGTAGGCATACAGTGCCTTGCAGACCGCCGCCAGCTTGGCATCGGAACCGTCCGCAGCAGCAGCGAGGTACTGCACCGGGCTGAAATCGACCGGGTCAGCGGGCGCATGTACGCAGGTAAAGGTATCGGTCAGCCGGTAAGCCGGGATCGTCCGGACGACCTTCGTAAATCCCTCTCCGCCCTCCTCTGTTTTGGACCACTGGTGACCGAATTTACCGTCTGTCAGATAGGCTGCACCGGCGCTCCAGGAGGATGTATCAAAATACAGCGAGAACTTGATTTTATCGAGCAGCGTCAGATTCATGCCGTAATACCGGTACGGCAGATCCTTTTCCGTCAGATCGGCATTGTATGCTTCCTTTCCGGTGAATTTGCTGCCGTTGATGGTCACGCCGCTGAAATCCGGCGCTTCCGACATGTGATAATCGGCATAATCCGCTCCGGAGAAATAGTCCTCCGCTGCATAGCCGTAATTCAGCATGGCTGTCACGACCTGCTTGTACTCCGCATAGGTTCCGTCATCCTTGAGTGTGTTCAGGTATTTCAGTGCCGAAATATCATGCACGGACATTGCCTGATTGCCCAGCTGATAGTCAAGCTGATGCAGATTCCGGAGCTCCGCCGCATTGACCGGCAGCGTCACGCGGAATCCGTCATCGGTCATGCTCAGCTGATTGTCAGCAGGCTGCACACCGTCAATCTTCACCCCGCTGATATTACCGGATGCTTTTACGAAAATCTCCATGCCGATCTGACTGCCGCCGGCCAGCAGCGTGTAGAAATACTCCGGCTCGTCTGCCGCTGACACCGGCAGCGACAGTGTGCCTCCCGCCAGCGACGATGCTGCGAGCATGGCTGCGGCCGCACAGGCTGTCAGCCTCCTGCCCCTGAAAATTCTTCTTTGCATACATACCTTCCTTTCCGTATATTTTATTGCATCCAGACTGTTCTGTGCAGAATATCAGACAGAATCTGATAACCGCAAGAATAATCTTTATACATTATACCATTATTTCGTAAAATAATCAACCCCGCCGGCAAAAAAAGTGCATTATTTTCATTCCGGGGCAATTTCAAACAAACTCCCCTGCAGCTGACGGAAATGCCGCGCAGACCGCTGCGGCTTTTGCGCATTGTGCCGAATCATGCATTTTTTTCGCAGAGCCCTTGACAAATACAGAAAAAGCTGTTATAATAGGGAGGCTGGTGTAAAGGTCTGTACCATGACAGCAGAAAGGCAGGCGGTGATCCCGATGATGAAAAATCTCGATTTCGTGCTCCTGCTCGACTGCTACGGCAGTCTGCTGACAGAACGGCAGCGTGCGCTGCTGGAGGGATACTACGACGAGGACCTTTCGCTGGCGGAGCTTGCAGAGCCGCTCGGGATCTCCCGGCAGGCGGTGCATGACAGCATCCGCCGCGGCGAGCGCCAGCTTGAACAGCTCGAAGAACAGATGGGCATTGCAGCAAGGCTGAAAGCCGCGCGCGCCCTGTTCAGCGAGATCGAACAGTACAGTGAAGCACTCCCCGAGCCCGCCCGCACACAGATCGCGGAGGCGGCGCAGAAGGGCAAGGCATTATTCTGATCACAAACAGAAGGGAGCAGAAACCGTATGGCATTTGAAGGATTGCAGGATAAGCTCGGCCAGGTTTTCAAAAAGCTGAAGGCACGCGGCAAGCTGACGGAAGCAGATGTCAAGGAAGCGATGCGCGAGGTGCGGCTTGCTCTCCTCGAAGCGGATGTCAGCTATAAGGTCGTCAAGGACTTTGTCAGCAAGGTGTCTGAGCGCGCCGTTGGTGAGGAGGTCCTCACCAGCCTGACCCCCGCACAGCAGGTCGTCAAAATCGTCAACGAGGAGCTTGTTTCCCTGATGGGCAACGGCAACTCCCGCCTGAATATTGCACCGAAGCCGCCGACCGTGATCATGTTCTGCGGTCTGCAGGGCTCCGGTAAGACCACGCACTGCGCCAAGCTCGCAAAGCTGCTGAAAAAAGAGGGACATCACCCGCTGCTGGTGGCCTGTGACGTGTACCGTCCTGCCGCAATCGACCAGCTCCGCATTGTCGGCGGTCAGGCAGATGTCAAGGTCTTTGAGCTCGGCCAGATCGACCCTGTGGACATTGCCAAGCAGGGCGTTGCCTATGCAAAAAACAATAACCACGATATTGTCATTCTCGATACCGCAGGACGCCTGCATATCGACGAAAAGCTCATGGATGAGCTGAAAAACATCGAAGCGGAAACGCATCCGGATGAAATCATGCTCGTCGTGGACGCCATGACCGGTCAGGACGCAGTCAATGTCGCAAAGGCATTTGACGACGCGCTCGGCATCACCGGCGTGCTGATGTCCAAGCTCGATTCCGATACCAGAGGCGGTGCGGCACTCTCCGTGCTGTCCGTCACCGGCAAGCCGATCAAATACGTCGGCATGGGCGAGAAGCTCGATGACTTTGAGCAGTTCCACCCCGACCGTATGGCATCCCGCATTCTCGGCATGGGCGACGTGCTCTCGCTGATTGAAAAGGCGGAGGATGTCTATACGAAGCAGGAGGCGGAGCGCCTGAGCCAGAAGCTCCAGAAGAGCCAGTTCGATATGGAAGACCTGCTGGATCAGCTGCGTCAGATCCAGAAAATGGGCGATCTGAAAAAGCTGGTCAGTATGCTGCCGGGCGTCGGCAATAAGCTCGATGAGCTCGATATCGACGACAGTGCGTTCGGCAAGGTTGAGGCGATGATCACGTCTATGACACCGGCAGAGCGCGCAAAGCCTTCGATCATCAATCCGTCGCGCAAGCGCAGAATCGCAAAGGGCTCCGGCACGCAGGTGCAGGACGTCAACCGCCTGCTCAAGCAGTTTGAGCAGATGCAGCAGATGATGAAGAAGCTCGGCGGCGGCGCAGGCAAAAAGGGACTGTTCGGACGGCGCAAGCTGCCGAAGATCGACCCGAAAATGCTGGAAGGCATGGGCGGCGGCTTCCCGAAATTCTGAGCCGCATCAACAAAATCCGATTTCATTGCAATTACCATTTGCATGAATATATATCTTAGGTTATCATTATATGGAGGTGAATTACAATGGCAGTTAAGATTCGTCTGAGAAGAATGGGTGCAAAGAAGGCTCCGTTCTACCGCATCGTCGTCGCTGACGGCAGATACCCGAGAGACGGCCGCTTCATTGAGGAGATCGGTTTCTACGATCCGACCAAGGAGCCGAGCGTTGTGAAGGTCGATGCTGAAAAGGCAAAGACCTGGATCCAGAACGGCGCACAGCCGACGGATACCGTTCGCGACATCCTGAAGAAGCAGGGCGTTCTGTAATGCAGAAGCCTTCCGCCTTTGTGTTTGGGAGAACATCATGAAAGAGCTGTTATACGCGATCGTTGAGGGACTTGTCACGGACAAGGCCGCAATTCAGATCACCGAGGACGCGGTGAATGAAGAAGGCGTGACCGTGCTGCATCTCTCCGTAGCACCGGATGACATGGGCAGAGTAATCGGCAAGCAGGGCAGAATCGCAAAAGCGATCCGCACCCTGATGCGTGCCGGCGCAGCCCGCGAAAACCGGAAGGTCGCAGTGGAGATTGACTGATCTCCGCAAAACCATGCGAAAAAATAAGGGACAAGAAGCCTCGTGCTTCCTGTCCCTGTTTTTTGTTTGCAGCGCCGGAATGATCCTTTTGCAGGATCAGGCGGAACCCGTTACAAATGCATCGCAGATGCTTTATTTACACGCAATGCACCCGTTCCACGTCAAATATGCTCGGTGCTTTCTGCACCGCGGAAATCCGCATTGGACCGGATCATCGTCGTTCATTTCGCTCTGCCAGTGCGTCAGCACCGCCGGGTCTGTATCCGCGGCCTTCAAACGCACAAAGCCCTTGCGGAACCATCCGAGCATCGGCATCAGCGCCTTTGCGTTCGGCCAGTAGTTCAGCGACTGCCAGCCTGTTTTCTGCGAGGCGGCATCCGCCGTGCGCACCATGAACTGCCGGTCGGCCTCAAAGCTGTCCGCATCCCACGGCATATCCGAAAGGCTGAATCCGCGGCAGATACCCTCGTTGAGCTTCTGCTCCGCCAGCCAGACGATCAGCCGCCGCTGACTGTCGGTTTCCGCAAGTGCCGAGCCCGCAAGCACCAGCACCGTCAGCAGGACATTCGTGCCGGTATCAGATATACTGACCTGTTCCTCCGGCGGATCGTTCCGGCGGATGCTGAAAATGCCTGCCATACGGATTCCTCCTGTCATGTGAAATATTGCTGCCATTCCTCGTGAATCGTCAGCTTTTCGCCGCAGCGCACCAGAATCATATCGTACCATTCACTGAAAATATACACATCGCCTTTGATATTTGCAAGGAGATGCCGGATCATATCGCAGAATTCCTGATTGCTGCAAAGCGGATACAACTGCCCGTCCAGTTCGGTTCCGGTTCTGATACCGTAATCCCTGTTCAGACAGTTGGCAAATTCCCTGCGGCTTTCCGCATCCTCTGGATCGGTATCTGTATCAATACACAGCTTTTGACAGATAAAGAGCCCGTTTTCGCCGCGAAAGCAGGTTTCCTCTGCCGAGAAGCCAAGTCCCTCAAAGAATCCGGCAATCAGAGCCAGCACAAGCATGGGGTCGGTATCCGGATCAAAATTCAGATAAAACTGCATACGCAGGCTCCTTTCAGAAGATCATGCCTTTTTCTTCACCTGCTTTTCCAGTACCGCAAATGCCTCCCGCAGATTGGACACGCCCTCCAGCCGGATCGCAAAGCGGTCGGTTTGCAGCGTGCGGAGCGTCTGCTTCGGCAGGATGCAGAGCGTGAAGCCGAGGCGTTCGGCCTCCTGAATCCGCTGTGCTGCATTGGAAACAGCGCGCAGTTCTCCGCCGAGGCCGATTTCTCCGAACGCGATGACCGTTTCCGGAATCGGCTTGTCCATGAGCGCGGAGTAAAGCGCCAGCGCGACGGCCAGATCACCGGCAGGCTCATCCAGCCGGAAACCGCCGACGATATTCAGGTACACGTCCAGCGCACTGAAAAACAGTCCCATGCGCTTTTC
>JAFZBC010000204.1:0-5685 GCA_017561965.1 Oscillospiraceae bacterium | reverse complement strand
TTCATCGCAGGTTGCGCCGAGGCTGCTGATCTGTCTGCCCTCGATGACGAGGAGCAGAACGGTGCCGTCATCAGTCTGCCCGATGACTGTGCGCGGATTATGGCCGTCCTGCCGGTTGGCGTTGTTGACCTTGGAGCCGTCCGAAATGAGGATCGGGCCGAAGCTGGCGGCATCGCGCAGCCCGAGCTCGCGTGCCTGTCTGCCGGTCATATAGCTGCAATGCAGCTTGTTTTTCTTATCAAATCCGATGACTTCATAGGTCATCCAGTCATAGCCGAACTGCCATTCGCCCTGCGAAATGACAAGACCCAGCGGTGTGCCGCCGTTCCCGAGGCCGTTCGGATCATCAAAGCCGCTTGCGTTGACGCCCGCGACTGCACCGTATTTTTTGACGATATCCTCGATTTTTTTGCCGGGCTCCTCTCCGCCGAGCTTGCCGGATACGCCGATGAACACGCGTGACGGGTCGGTGATCCGGAGCAGCTTGCCGCGGAAGTATCTGCCCTCCACGTCGATCAGCTCGGTTACAGATTTCTCTGCCTCCTCAGCGGATTTCACCTCTGCGCGCAGCTTGACCGAAGCAATCTCCGGCGCGCCGTTCAGGCGCTTGGAAAGGCGGCTGTCATCCGTATCGTCGGCAGATTCACCCTTTCCGGTCAGCATTGCGGCGAGCGCACGGATACTGCCCTTTTGCGCCTTCAGCTGCGTATACTGCTCCGCGGCTGTCGGGAACTGCTCTTCCGTGACAACCTTCTCCAGCTTCTTGCGTGCAGAATTTGCAAGCAGAAGCGCGATAATGACAAGAATGAGCACCCGGAAACCGAGTGTGACATAATTATTACTGTTGCTTTGACGTCTTGCTTTCGCCATGATTACCGTACCGTCCTTTGCGATGCATAATCAAACAGAGAATTTCACCTTATATTGTAATATAAAATCGGGAAAAAAGCAAGTGCTTTCGCAGAAATCGACATGTTTCTGATGCGGGCGGCATTCTGCCCCCTCTTTTTTGTGAGAGATTGACAGTTTGCGGAAAAAAGAGGCGCTGCGATTTCCGTCAGCGCCTCTCAGCTTGTCGAGAAAGGTATTGCTACGCAATGATTGATAATGGGTCAGCGCCCCATTTTGAATCCGCCGGAGAAGCCGTTTACTCCGCCGGGGCGCTCATGTCTGCGGGGGCGTCGATGGCCAGCGGATCGTCCGCCATATCGGCCACGCCTTCCGTATCCGTGTCATCCTCCTCCGGCAGAACATCAGCAGGAAGCTCCTCCTCCTGCGACTTCGGAGCCGTTTCGCCCGGTGCTGCGGGTTCCATTTCACGCAGCGACTCGCCGCCCGATTTTCCGCCGTCATCCTCTTTGCCGGTGTAGGAGCCCTCCGGCAGCTTTGCATGCTCAAACGCGGACTTGATCTCCTCCATTTTGAGCGCATTGATGGTCAGCGTGCCGTCCGGCTGCTGGTCACATGCCAGGCTGATGCATCTTGCAGGTGCCATTGCATACTTGAACATGTAGCTGATTGCGTGCTTGTGGTTTTCAAAATCCACAGCCGTCACATCCGTATCAACCACGTTGATGATATTGTTGAAGTAATCCTCAAGGTTGTTCGCGACGCGCTCGCCGCCGGTCGGCTCATCCGGATCACGGGTACCCTCCGGGCTGATGCACTCGTTCAGCAGCATCGAAACGGACAGACCGATCTTGGTGCAGCGCTCTGCCTCCTGCGGATAGGCGTTGCTGGTGAGGAGCGTTTCATACTGATCGAAGTCCAGCGTGATCGGCGTGGCGGTTTTATTCAGGCCGTCGTCCATAATCTCGACGGTACACTTCGGGTTGCCGAAGCAGTTGACCAGCGTCTTGAAGCTGAATGTGTTGAGCTGCATATAGCGGTCAACCTGCTCACCGAGCGTCTGGGACAGTGCGGATTTGAGCTGCACGATGCCGTGGTTGTCGTAGCATGCGCCGACCGTCATTGTGCGGCCGTTCAGCTCGACCTGGAGCTCCAGCGGAATGCCGATGCACCACATCAGCTTGCGCACGGGATCAAAATGCAGAATCATGACGGCGTTCTTCCGGTTCTCTGCATCGGGATCCAGCACAAACAGCATGGTATTGATATCCTCCTCGCAGATTCGCGCGGTTTTTCCCTGCATCACAGACAGCTCACGGGATTTTGCAGTCATTTTGTTGTAGAAGTAGAGTGCGACAGCGCCGAATACGATCAGCGAAATCAGAATCGTGATCATAAACGGAATCGCAGTGCTGCCCGCCTTGGGACCGCGGCGGCGCCGCGCATAGGCCTTGCTCATTGTCATGATTGTTCGCAGCATGTGCATCAGCACAGGGGCTGCTGCTCCTTTCCTGTTGATAGAATGTGTGGGATTTGGCCGGCATCGCCGCGCAGGGCCCACGTTTCCGGCTTGGCATACGATCTGCATCTGCAGCCCGTACACAGCCCCTGCGCGGCGTTGCCATTAAAACGAAAAATACGGATGCGCGGGCTTGTCCTGTTTTCCGGCAAGCTCTGCGGTGAGCACCCGCAGCTCCAGACCGGCCTGCCTGGCCATGCGGATGGTCTGGCCGGTGCCGGAGTGCATATCTGCAACCAGTGCAATGAGCCGCTGACTCTGACTGACCATGTAGCGGTTCCGTCTGGTGAAGCAGTCCCTCTGATATTTGTCGCAGATGCAGACGATGCTGTCTGCGGCGTTCAGCACGGTCTGAAAGCGGTACCGTGCCATGCCGGAAAGATGCGCACCCTGCTGTGCATAAGGCAGCACGCAGATCAGTTTCAGTCCGGGAAATTGCCGCCGGAAGTGCAGCACCATTTCCGCTGCCCAGAGATCGACGCCTCTGGCGGTTCCGGCATAGAAGGTATCCGCGCCGTCCAGGATCGCTGCGCGGATCTCGCTGTACAGCAGGCTCTGCATCATGCGGAGCGGCGCGCCGTCCGGGAGCTTCTCAGGCCTGTGACCGGAAAAGCAGACCGCAAAGGGCGCGGACATCAGCTTGTGAAAAGTGATCCGCCGATGAACTCCCGCACGAGCGACTGCTCGGGGATCCATTCGCTGTCCAGCGGTTCAAGCTGCTCAAGCAGCCTGCGGAGCAGCGGAATGCCGGTTTCCGGCGCGGCGGCATCGGCCAGCGTGCGGACGGTTTCCAGCAGAATCGGCTGATACACAGAGAGCTCATAGCTCATAAAGGTATCCAGCTCATAATCTGCCAGATGCTTATACGGCATGATGTACAGGTTTTCGCCTCTGGAAATGCTGCTGAGCATCTCGCAGGATTCCTCCGGCGAACGGCCGCGGGTACGGCTGTCGCGGATCAGGCGGCGTGCAAAGCGGATCAAGGACGGATGCAGCCGGGTTTCCTCCAGCGTAATACGCGTGCGCACGCTGAGGTAGATCCGGTTCGCAATGCTGTGCGTATCGCCGGTGACGTCCGGGTTCAGCGCGTGGATGCCCTCCATAATGATGAGCTCATTGCGTCTGCGGCGGAGCGTTCTGCCGGATTTCAGCTGCTTCTGTGCAGCAAAGTCAAAGCGCGGCAGCTCGACCTCCTCACCGCGGGCCAGCTGCTCCAGCTGCGTGTTCAGCAGATCGGTGTCCAGCCGCAGGGGCGATTCGTAGTCCGGCTTGCCGAACTGATCGACGATGTCCGCATTGCGCGTACCGTCGGCGTAGTAGTCATCCATAGAGAGCGTATGCGCTTCAAAACCGGCAGCATCGAGGATCTGCTCCAGACGGCAGGCCGTTGTGGTTTTTCCGGAGCCGGAAGGGCCTGCGATCAGTGTGATCGGACGCTCCTTGGCGTGGCGGCAGATATCGTCTGCCAGGTCGCGGAGCTGCTTGTCGTATGCTGCTTCCGCGTCGATGACAAACAGCTCGGGGGTGTCATGTACCAGACGGTTGATCTCCTGAAGGGATATTTCGTTCATGTCCTCAGCCTCCTAGCTTCTGTTCTGTTGTGCTCTTTTTTGTATCCGGATATCCTTTCCGTAAAAATGCGGAATCTTTGAGGCGAACAGCAGCCGGGAAAGAATCCGGTCGCCGTAGCGCTCCTTGATTTCGCCTGACGTCAGATTGGTGTTGATGATCATGGGCTTTCCGGCATTGATCCGGCTGTTGATGATCGTATAGATCATGGAGCGGGTGAAGCTGGTATCGAACTCCGTGCCGAAATCATCAAGGATCAGCAGGTCGCAGGAAAGCAGCAGCTCCAGCGTATCGCTGCCGTCCCGTTTGCCGAAATGCTCCTGCTCAAGCCGGTGCAGCATGCTGCCCGCGGAATCGTAGATCACGCTGAATCCGTTTTGAAGCAGCACGGACGCGACGGCAAGGGACAGATGCGTCTTGCCGAGGCCGGTATTGCCGAGCATGAGAATATTGTTCTGCACGGACGGAGAGAACGATGCGGCATACTGCCTGCAAAAGCAGAGGTTCTGCTCCATCGCCTGATACTGCTCCTCCGGCAGGCTTTTGTAATACTGCATGGAAAAGGTTTCAAAGCTGCTGAGCGCCAAGCGGGAATGCTGATTCAGCTCCTCCGCGCTGATGCGGCCGATTTCCTGCTCCAGACAGGTGCAGGGCTTTCCGTTCACAAAGCCGGTGTCGCTGCACAGCGGGCAGGTGTAATGCAGATCCAGATAATCCGCCGGATAGCCATGGGCTGTCAGCAGGGTTCTGAGCATGGCGTCCGCCTCATTGCTGTGCTGTTCAATCGCGCGGATCTGTTCTGCGCACTGTCCGGAGCCGATCAGGCGGGCGATGTCCATGCAGACGGAACGGAGCTGCCGTTCCAGCTCTGCGGTTTCCGGGATTTCCTGCCGGATGCGGTCTGTCCGCTGCTCCTGCTGCTCCTGTGCGGCACGGCGCCGCGCGCGGATTGTATCAATGGCCTGCGCGTAGATCTGCTCCTGCATCATGCTCTGATCCCCGTCCTTTCACCGACGCCGCGGCTCAGAGCGGATTCATGAGCTTTTCGACCTCGTCCATATCTATCGAGGAACCCGCTGCTTTGCCGGTCCCTTTTGCCGCAGCGGAGTCCGCTGCGTTCTGCTGTTTGGCTGCGTAGTAAGCCGCATCCTCCTGCGCGGCAGCCTCCGGCGTGCGGATGCCTGCTGCCTCCCATTTCCGGAGAATCCCGTTCAGATAGCTGAAGCTGAGCTTATCGCCCTTTTTGTCGCGTGTCTTCTCATAGGCGACCTCAATCAGATCAAGGGAAAAGCCGCTGTTCTGCCAGCCGTCGATATATTCCTGCTGCTTCGCGGTCGGTCTGCGATCCATCTGAAACAGCTTCATGATTTTTCCTGTATAGCTCCGCGCCTCAGCGCGCCGGGTAATATCCGCCTGCGCAAGCTGATGCGTGGTAATACCGCGCTCCTGCCACTCAACCGCAATCTTTTCCATATAGCGCACGCTGAAACAGTCGGTCTGTGCGCAGTAGTATGCGAGCATGAGAATGACGTCCGGCGGCAGCCCGAGATATTCATGCATCCAGATCAGGCTTTCCTGCTCGGTGTGATTGAGTGTTCTGCGCGCAAACTGCTCTGCGGTGCGGAACATCTCCGCGAGCGCCCTGTTCTTTTTGATGCGTTCGGCGATCTCGCCCGGCATCAGATGCGGACGGCTGCTGCTCTGCACCTGTGCGGCAGGCTTTGCAGGCGCCGGATTCTGCTGCGGCG
>JAFZBC010000203.1:0-4040 GCA_017561965.1 Oscillospiraceae bacterium | reverse complement strand
GAGAATTTCTTCAAATTCACCGATGTCACCGATGGAAAGCGCATCCTGCGGGGGTGCTGCGGGAGCCGGTGCATTCTGGTAGCCGTTATTCTGATAACCGCCGCCGTTCTGCTGATAACCGCCCTGCTGCTGGTAGCCGCCACCCTGCGGTGCAGGCTGGCCGTAGCCGCCCTGCTGTGCATAGCCGCCGCCCTGTGCAAAATCACCGCTCTGTGCGCCGTTTCCTTTGGACTCACAGAAGCTGACATTGTCAACCATGACGCGCATGCTGTAATGCTTCACACCATTGTTATCGGTATAATTGTTGTTCCGGAGCTGACCCTCGACCAGAATCATGCTGCCCTTGCTGAAATAACGGGAAACAAATTCGGCTGTGCTTCTCCACGCATCGCAGTCAATGAAGTCGGTTTCCCGCTCACCGGTCTGCTTATTCGCAAACTGGCGATTGATCGCAATGGAGAATCTGCAAACCGGAACACCGGAGGTCGTCTGCCGGAACTCGGGATCACGGGTCAGACGTCCCATTAAAATAACCTTGTTCAGCATAAACCGAACCTCCTCTTGCTTGGATTACTCCGTGACCGTGATCATGGAGCGCAGGACACCGTCGGTAATGTTCAGGATACGATCCAGCTCAGCCGGGAATTCGGGAGCAGACGTGAACTTCGCAACGATGTAGTATGCCTCGGTTTCATAGTTGATCGGGTATGCCAGCTTACGCTTGCCCCACTCATCAACCTCGCCGAGCTCTGCGTGCTTTTCGATGAGAGCCTTGAACTTTTCCCAGATGCTCTGGACAGCCTCCTCACCCTTTGCGACGCTGATGACGACCATCAGCTCGTAGCTTGCAGACAACTTCGCCATGTTTGATACACCTCCTTCTGGATAAAGCCCGTCCGTTCAGAAAATTCGGGCGGACAAGGAATCGGCGCGCGGACGCGCTGCCAAATACGGAAAACCGTACCTATCTATTTTAGCAGAAAACGGCGGATTTGTCAAGAGCAAATGCAAAAAAAGTCCGGCACCCGCATCGGCTTTTTCTGCTCTCCGGAAAAACTGCAAAAGAAAGCGCAACGGCTGATTTGACATTTATAGTAAAATCATGTATAATAATAGTACCGGCACATGCGGAAGGATGCAGAGGGGCGTCCGCGGGTACGCAGCTGCCGGTTCGGGTAACTTAAAGGAGAGGGATTCATGCATATCACGTTGGTCAGACCGGAGGCAGCGCACAAAGAGCAGGCGTTTGCATTCCGGCAGGCTTTTTTTGACGCGGGAGAGCGCGTCATTCACGGCAGCGAGCTGCTTGACCGCACAGAGAACTATGAGCCCTGGCTGCTCACGGTCACAGCCAACACCGCGCCGGAAACCGTCAGCCCGGACTGGGTCGTGACGGATACCTTTTTTGCGCTGGATCACACCGGCAGCATCGTCGGAATCATCGACCTGCGCCATACACTCAACCGGTTCCTGCGCGACTTCGGCCACTGCGGATACAGCGTCCGGCCGGATGCACGCCGGCAGGGCATCGCCTCGGAGATGCTCCGGCAGATCTGCGGCATTGCGAAGCACGCGGGCATGACGTCGCTTCAGCTTTCCGTCATGCCGGAAAACCGGCCGTCCGTCCGGACCATCCTCAAAAACGGCGGCGTCTATCAGCGCAGCTTCCCCTGCGAGGGGCAACAGGCAGACATATACAGCATCGCGCTCTGATACGGCGCTGCAAAAACGTCTGCGTTTTCAGTTATCTGCACAATCGCCCCCGGAATTTCATGTGAAATTTGACAAAATCTTCCCGCAGGGTTCCATTTTTCGCATAAATATGCTATAATGTTTATAAGTGTATCATTTCCTGAACGGTGAGGGGATATTATGGACATTTTACATTTTGCGGTGATCGTGTCCGGACTCGATGAGGAGTATCAATATAATATCATCCGCGGCATCAATCAATTCGCACATGAACACAATATCAATATTTCCTACTTCGCTGCCTTCGGCGGCATGGTGGACAGCAAGCGCTTCGACATCGGTGAATACAGCATTTACAGCCTGACCGACTTCACCAAGTTCGACGGCGCGCTTGTCATGACCAATACATTCGGCTATGCAAAGATCCGCAGCCGGATCATTGAGCGTGTGCGGGCCGCGGGCATTCCGGCGGTCGTCTTTGAAACCAAGGATTACCCCGATTTCCACGACATCAGCATCGACAATTTCTCCGTGATGAAGTCACTCGTCAACCATGTCATTGAAAAGCACGGCGCCAAAGTACTGAACTTCGTTTCCGGTCCGCTCGCAAATCCGGAGGGACGCGCACGCTACAACGCATTCCTCAGTGCCATGCGGGATCACCACCTCCCCGTCGAGGAGGCGCGGATCTATCCGGGCAGCTTCCGCAGCTATGACGGCATCCGCGCGGTGGAGGACTTTGTCGGCTCCGGCCTGCCGATGCCCGATGCGATCATCTGCTCCAATGACAGCATGGCGCTGACGGTCGTTTCGACGCTGGAAAAGCTCGGTTACCGCGTGCCGGAGGATATTATCGTCACCGGCTTTGACAATACGCTGAACGCGCGAAACTCGTTCCCGGCACTGACAACGGTCAGCAGACCGCTGTTCGATTCCGGTTATCAGGCGGCAGAGATCCTGAACAAGATCATACACGGCGAGAAGCACCCGGTCAGTACCGTGCTGGAGGCGACGCCGGTCTTTTCAGAAAGCTGCGGATGCAGCGCGGAGCATACCGATGACCTCAACGACTACGCCAAGACCGCCTACCGGCGCATGGAAACCACGAATACCAATATTCATCTGCTGAACCGTCTGACGGCGGGACTTGCAGAGGCGGAAACCGCAGACGAATGCTTTGACGTCATCGAGCATGTGATCCGCGACCTCGGCTGCGAAAAATTCAGCCTGTGCCTCACAAAGGACTGGGAGGCCGCATTCCAGACCGGAATACCGCTGCCGGATCCCTCTGCGTATTCCGAGCGCATGACCGCGCCGCTGATCTGGGATCAGGGCGAGCGCCGGAGCGTGGCGCTGTTCCCGAGCAGCAATATGTTCCCGGAGCCGCTGCATACGGGCGGCAATGTCAGCTATTTCCTGCCATTGCACTTCGGTGAGCGCTGCTTGGGATATTACATCATCACAAACGGCGATTTCCCGATTTACAGTCTGCTCTGCCACACGCTGACGATGAACCTCAGCAACTCGCTGGAAAACATCCGCAAGCTGTTCCACATCAACAAGGCGATGGACGAGCTGAACCGGCTGTATATCATTGATCCGCTCTGCAATATCTATAACCGCAACGGCTTTTTCAACATTGCGGATGATATGTTCCGCGACAGTATCGACCAGCACCGCCGCGTGATGCTCAGCTTCATCGACATGGACGGGCTGAAATATATCAACGACAATTACGGCCACCATGAAGGCGATTTTGCAATTCAGCGGCTGGCGGGCGTCATTCAGGACTGCTGCGGCAGAAACAGCATCTGTGCGCGGTTCGGCGGCGACGAGTTCCTGATTCTCAGCGTAAACGTCGAGCGGAATGACGACGTGGTGCTGGAGCGCAGATTTGCCGCGGAGCTTCAGGCGATCAACGATCTGATCCGGAAGCCGTATGCAGTATCGGCGAGCCTCGGCAGCGTGATCATCACCGCGGAGGAGGGCGATTCGCTGTACGGAATTATCAAGCAGGCGGACGAAAAGATGTACGAGATCAAGAAGCAGAAAAAACGCGCCCGCAGGTCGGAGAAGATTTAATAAGGTATCTCCGATGGATCGGAAATGGGGCTCCGCCCCAAACCCCGCCAAAGGGACACTGTCCCTTTGGAATCCCGAAATGAAAACAAAACAGGCGCTGACCCAAACGGTCGGCGCCTGTTTTCACCATAATAAAAGTTTTTGGGTGCGCTTTCAGCCCGTGAAGCCGAGGGCGGAGTCAAAATATCACTTCTCCTGAGACTCCTCATTCTCTTTCGGCTCCGGCATATCGTAGGGGCCGCGCACTTGCTTGCAGCGTGGATCCT
>JAFZBC010000202.1:0-1841 GCA_017561965.1 Oscillospiraceae bacterium | reverse complement strand
GCCTCCAGCGCGGATTTGTCAAGGCCTTCTTTCAGCAGATCTGCGGCGGTTTTGCGCAGCAGCGGCAGAATCTCGTCCGCCTTGCCGTCAGTGACATTTTTCAGATGAATCTGCAAAAAAGCCTGCGCAATGGATGTTTCGACCATTATATCCATTTCCTGCGCCAGTCCCGCAGAGAGGATCGCTCGCTTCAACGGCGTTTCATTGGATGCAGCAAACGCGTCCAGCATGACGCTGACCGCAAGCATTTTGATGCGGTCGCGCCAGTCGCCGATGATCCGGCCGATTGTCAGATTGCTGCGGTTCTCCGGCGATTCGTCCTCCGGCAGATCGTAATAAATCGTGTCTGACGCGGAAACCGGCGTCTGCATTGCGAGCACCGGCAGCGCGTCGCTGAGGTCATACTGCGAGAGATATTCCTCCAGCAGCGCAAAGGTTTCTTCCAGCGGAACTGCGCCGTCCAGATAGATCCGCGCATTCGACGGATGATAAAAGCGGGCATAGGTTTCCTTGAACTGCGCATAGGTGAGCGTCGGGATCACCGCCGGATCGCCGCCGGAATTGAAGCCGTAGGCGGTATCCGGGAACAGCATGGACATCAGCTTATCCGTTGCGAGCTCGTCCGCGCTGCTGAGCGCGCCCTTCATCTCGTTGAACACGACGCCCTTATAGCTGAGCGTGCCGTCCTCGTCCTGCTCAATATGCCAGCCCTCCTGGCAGAAGATATTTGGATTGCGCAGAATGTCCGGCGCAAAGACCGCGTCCAGATAGACCCCCGTCAGATTGAGAAAGTCCCGCGCATTGCGGCTGGATACCGGATACATCGTCTTGTCCGGGAATGTCATTGCATTGAGAAATGTGTTCATCGAGCTTTTCAGCAGCTCGACAAACGGTTCCCGCACCGGATATTTTTTGGAGCCGCAGAGCACGGAATGCTCCAGAATGTGAAATACGCCGGTGCTGTCCTCCGGCAGCGTCTTGAACGCGATGGAGAACAGCTTGTTCTCCGCGCCGTTGTCGATCCAGACCAGCTCCGTGCCGGTCTTTTCGTAGGTCATCTCCACGATTCTGCCGCCGAGCTCTGCGGATTCCCGCACTCTCGTCACGGTAAAGCCGTGCAGTGTATCTCCCTGATTCAGCATATAGTTTCCTCCTTTTCGTCGGCGTATGCCTGTTTCTTATTGTACCATAAAAGCATGATTTTTGCAAGTGCCGGACACAGCCGGATTTTTTTGGCGGATTGAACAGGAAGGCGTACGATATTTTGTGCATCTCGACGCTTTTCATAACAAGCACTTGCTTTTTGCGTTATGATTTCAACAGAGGCATGTTTGCCGTTGCAGGATGCTCTATTGCAATTTCCCCCATAATCTGATATAATAGAAGCAGATTTTTCAAAGGAGGGAACGCGATGCAAAACCGGAAAAAGCAGGCGCCGTCGGGGCGGAAAAACGCAGGCTCGGTCTGCATTACGCTCCTTCTCTGCGTTCTGGCCGCGGAATGCGCACTGCTCGTGAAGCAGCACCGCGACCGGCCGTTCGGCGCGCTCCGTGCCGTACAGACCGAGCGGATCACTGATCCGAAAATCATGTATCTGACGCATTTCCGCGGGGACGCTCCGAAGGAGCAGATTCTTAACGCACTGCTTGCGGAAACGGATAAGCTGTATGCGGATTACTGCGCCGGACGCACATCCTATGCAAAAGCAGCGGCAAAGCTCCGCTCGATGAAAACGCTCGGTGCAGAGGATGTCACGGCACGCGCAGAAAAACACCTTGCAGCCATGGAAAAAACCGAGGCGTCCCGGCAGGCGCTTGCCGCTGCACAGAAAGCGGAGCAGT
>JAFZBC010000201.1:0-6917 GCA_017561965.1 Oscillospiraceae bacterium | reverse complement strand
TTGACCTGGAACATTACACCTATGAAGAAGTTGCGAAGCCCGAACCCTATATCATGTGGAACGAATGCATTCTGGTGGAGAACAATGCCCTGTACTATCTCTCGCCGGGACTGAACAGCGACGGCGACCAGGCTTTTTACGACTTCGCCAAGCCCTATTACTGCAAATATGATCTGAACACCGGATCTTCCGGCATTCTGAGCGAAACACCGGATCTTGACTATTTCGTTCCGTTTGACGGCATGATCTATTTCGTCAGCCTGGACGGTAAAAAGGTTTACTGCGCCGATCCGGAGCTGAAAAACAAAACGCTCCTGATCGACTATGAGCGGGACATTCCGGCAGAGCTCAAGGAAGCTGTTCTTGCCGCAGAAAAGAAATACAATACGACCGCTCCGATCCCGCGCGTGGACAGCGTCGATGAAAACTATCTCTGCACGCGCCTTACGGACGGCACGGACATCCTGCTTGACCGTAAGACCGGCACCCTCCGTTTCTATCAGCGCACCGATACGGAGGACATGGAGCAGAGCGTATCCACAATGCTGACTACAACTGCGGAATCCGCAGCAGCAACGACCACGACCGCCTCCGTCACCGACAATGAAGAAAACGTGTTCTGCGGCTGGGGAAGGCTGTATCCCGTTGACTGGGACAATCACGGCGCAGTCGCGCTGTACCGTGACAGCATCAACTATTACTTCTTTGACGAAAAAGAGAAGCAGTGGTACCGCTGCCCGCTTGCAGGCGGTGAAAAGGAACCGCTGCCCGCGCGCATCATGGGCGCCCAGGCACCGCACTATCCGTTCATCTCCGACGGCGAACGCGTTTATACCAAGGGCATGCTCGTTTATTCCGACGGCTATGCGGCAAATTCGTTTGATACCGCGCAGATCCGCGCATATCTGGAAGAGCTGAATGACGATGCAACGGACAACGGCTATTACTACGACTGCCAGAATATCTGGCATATCCGCAACCGGTACTTCCTGCATGTCACCGGTACCAATGAGAAGGGCGACATCATCAGCATCGAGGTCTGGACAGACGAAACCGGCAGAATCATCTCCCATGAAAATGCACCGGCGGACATTTCGCTTTACTTCAGCAACGGTACAAAAACAGAGATGCAGGCAATCAAGGACGGTTATCTCCATGTCATTGAATGCCCCGGCGATCCTGTTGAAGAAAAGCCGGATCCGCTGGCATACGGCAAGATTATTGATATATACAGTGACATGGAACATGAATACTATTACACAACGCAGCATAAACTGTATACCCGAGTACAGGGACAGCCGGTGCTCGTATCCGACAGAGCACTCCTGAACCCGAAGCTGGAGATCGCGCCGGACGGCCGCTTCTTCTACGTCAATCAGGATCCGCTGAATTACTCTCTGCGCGAGTGGATCGGCGGCTCGCAGGACAATGAGCTTTACGCGCCGGAGCTGTGCCAGGAGCTCTGGATCTGCGGCTTTGAGCAGACCGGAAACGGCAAATACAACATTATCCTTTCCAGGACAGAAGGAACTGACACCGGCTACATCTTTGTGGACGCCGCAACGGGGCAGGCCGTAAAGAAGATACAGTAAGGTCGGCAAATTCGATACGTGAACATTCCTCCGAATACGATCAATACAAGCACACCGCCTGACAGAAATATCAGGCGGTGTCACTTTGTTCACAGGCTCCCCGTTTTTCAGCTTTCCCGGAAAGAAAGCTATTGATTTTCTTGCTCTGATATTGTATAATATAAGCAAATATTCATGATCGGAGGAATGCACCATGCCGCCCGGAGGAAGACCCGGCCCCGGTTATCTGACCGAGGAAGAAAAGAAAAACAAGCCCAAGGTAACAAAAGACCTGCTTCGGCGCATTTATTCCTATCTCAGACCGTACCGGAAACAGATGGCGCTGGTTCTGGTTTCGATTCTGGTTTCATCTGTTCTCACGCTGATGCCGTCTGTCCTGACCGGAAAGATCATTGACGACGGACTGATCGCCAGAAATCTGAAAGCGCTCATTCTGTTTATTCTGCTTTCATTCGGCGTCACGCTGCTCGCAAACCTGATCGGCATTCTGGAAAGCTACCTGAATACATGGATCGCGCAGCACATCACCTTTGATATGCGCAATACGATGTACCGTCACCTGCAAACGATGTCGCAGCGGTTCTTCACCACGAACAATCAGGGTGACATCATCACGCGCATGACAAGCGATATTTCCGGCGTTCAGCAGATCATCACAGGCACCCTGACGAGCATTCTTTCCAATGCGATCACGCTGATCGTGGCGCTCGTCCTGATGTTCCGTGAAAACTGGATCCTCGCGCTGGTCGGCATCGCCGTCGTGCCGCTGTTTACGATCCCGACGCGCAGCGCGGGCAAGCGCCGCTGGTCAATTACGAAGGAATCGCAGGCTTGCAGCGATGAGATCAACGGCATCCTGAACGAAACGCTCTCCGTCAGCGGACAGCTTCTCGTCAAGCTGTTCGGCATGGAGGAAAAGGAAAATCAGCGGTATCAGGCAGTCAACAAAAAGATGATCGGCCTGAACATCAAGGAGAGCATGGCAGGCCGCTGGTTCCGTATGGCGCTCAGCACGTTCACCAACATCGGACCGATGCTGATCTATCTGGTCGGCGGCCTGATCATGATGCGCTATGACGATTCGATCACCGTCGGCCAGATCACAGTTCTGGTCGCGCTGCTCGGAAAAATGTACATGCCGGTCAACCAGCTGCTGAATATCCAGGTGGACTGGATCCGTTCCATGGCCATGTTCACGCGCATCTTTGAATACTACGATCTGGAGCCGGAGATCCGGAATGCACCGGATGCGATCGTGCCGCAGTCTGCGGACGGCGAGGTCGAGTTCCGGAACGTCCGGTTCTATTACGATGAAGAACGCGAGATCCTGAAAAACATCAGCTTCAAGCTGGAAAAGGGCAAGTGCATCGCCATTGTCGGACCGTCCGGCTCAGGCAAAAGCACGCTGATCAACCTCATCCCCCGTCTGTACGACGTCATTGAAGGCAGCGTGCTGTTTGACGGAGAGGACGTCCGGAAGCTGGATCTCGGGTTCCTGCGCGAAAATATCGGCATTGTCAGTCAGGAAACCTATCTGTTCAACGGCACGATCCGCGACAATCTGCTCTATGCCAAGCCGGATGCGACCGAGGAGGAGCTGATCGACGCCTGCAAGCGCGCCAACATCTATGACTTTGTCGAGAAACAGGAAACCGGCCTGGATACCGTGGTCGGAAACCGCGGCCTCAAGCTGTCCGGCGGTGAAAAGCAGCGAATCTCCATCGCACGGATTCTGCTCAAGGATCCCGCGCTGCTGATTTTTGACGAGGCAACGTCCGCGCTGGACTCCATCTCGGAGCAGAAAATTCAGGATGCGATCGAACCGCTGATCGCATCACGTACCGGCATTCTCATTGCGCACCGTCTTTCGACGATTCTGGCCGCAGACGAAATTCTCGTCATCAAGGACGGCGAGATCACGGAGCGCGGCACGCACCAGGAGCTTGTCGGCGCGGGCGGCGTGTATACGCAGCTCTACGAAACACAGTTCAGCAAAGCGAAACCGGAGGAGCCTGCCGGATTCAGCTACTCCGAGGGTGAGGAATAAACAGCCCGTTCTGATGCTTTGTACACATGCAGAGATCGGTATCTCCGATGGATTGATAATGCCTTTTACGATAAGCGAAAGCGGATA
Organism: Oscillospiraceae bacterium; assembly: GCA_017561965.1. Lineage (GTDB taxonomy): Bacteria > Bacillota > Clostridia > Oscillospirales > Ruminococcaceae > Firm-04. Next base: position 3,191 of record JAFZBC010000201.1, on the reverse strand, counting down.
CAGCACACGCTGTATCCGCTATATTTTCATATCCATTTGCCTGCTTATCACCTTGCTGCATAACCGCGAAACCGCGCACGGATCCATTCCTCAATATCGGTGCTTCTCTGCGCGGGATTCGCAAGCCAGTTCGTATAAAATGCGAGGATGTACGCTGCATCCGCCGCGGTGACCTCAGGTTCGCCGTCATGGGAAAAGGATCCGTCGCCGTCAATATCCGCAAGCTGCCGCTGCTCCTCATCGAGCACATGCTCCTTTCCCGCAACCCCGTAATACACATACTCTTTCAGCGCAAGCTGCGCATCATCAACAGCAACATCTCCGTCCCGGTTGACATCGCCCTTTCTGTACTTCGTTTTTGCCGCTGCCGGTACGGTCCATGCGCCGCAGAACAGTACCGCTGCGGTCAATGCTGCAAATAATTGTTTTCTCATCAGTACCCCTCCCTGTTTTCATCGCAGATGATACGGATTCCGGTATGCATTCCGGTGTCCCCCACATTTCTATTATAACCGTTTCGCATGAATATGTCAACCGTTTTTATTATTTCTTCGCCCTGCTCCCCCATAAAAAACCGTCTTGACAAATCCACGGCAAGGGAGTATAATAAAAATAATCACGCGGCGACCCCGATGCAGACAATTCTCGCATTGACCCATAGCAGCCGCAGCTGCCTTGTCTGCACAAACAGACGGGGCTTTTTTTCTGCCGCGCAAAAAGGAGGATTGTTTTCATGAAGCTCACCTATGACATTGCGGACAAGCCGCGCGGCATCAAGCTGATCGCATTCGCACTCCAGCAGATGCTTGCGATTCTTGCCGCAACCATCGCCGTTCCGATGATCATCGGCCACGGCCTGACCCCGGCAGCAGCGATGTTCGGCGCCGGCATCGGCACGATCGTCTACCTGCTGTTCACGCAGTTCAAAAGCCCGGTGTTCCTCGGCTCATCCTTTGCGTTCCTCGGATCCATGTCGGCAGCCTTTGCCGGTGCGGTATCCATGGAGCTCGGAATGCTCGGCCTGATCGTCGGCGCCGCACTCGCGGGTATGGTCTATGTGGCGATTGCGGTCGTCATCAGCAATGTCGGCGTCGGCTGGCTCAACAAGCTGATGCCGCCGGTCGTCATCGGCCCGACGGTTGCGATCATCGGTCTGTCCCTCGCGGGCAACGCGGTCAGCGACCTGCAAAAGGGCGACGTCAGCATTCTTACAGCTGACGGCAGCAGCATCATGGCAGCATCCCCCTGGGCGGCGATCATCTGCGGACTGATCACGCTGGCAACTGTCATGCTCTGCTCGACCTACGGCAAAAAAATGGGTAAGCTGATTCCGTTTATCATCGGTATTCTCGTCGGCTATGTCTGCGCAGCGATCCTGACGGCGATCGGCACCGCCATGCAGATCAATGAACTCAAGCTGATTGATTTCAGTGTCTTTTCGCAGTACATGATGCCGGACGGCACCGTTTCCCTGCGCACCTTCCTCAGCGTGCCGGATCTGACCTTCCTTAGGGCATTCAGCACAACCGATGAATTCACCGGCACATACTTTGCAACACTGGCTGTGGCTTATGTTCCGGTCGCATTCGTCGTCTTTGCGGAGCATGTCGCCGACCACAAGAACCTCTCCTCGATCATCGGCAGAGATCTGCTGGAAACGCCCGGCCTGACCAGAACGCTGCTCGGCGACGGCATCGGATCCATGGCGGGCGCATTCTTCGGCGGCTGCCCGAACACGACCTACGGCGAATCCATCGCCTGCGTCGCAATCACCGGCAACGCCAGCACCCTGACCATTCTGGCCGCAGCATTCGGCTGCATCCTGTTCTCGTTCATCACGCCGCTGGTCGCATTTGTCGATTCGATCCCGTCCTGCGTCATGGGCGGCGTCTGCATCGCGCTGTACGGCTTCATTGCAGTATCCGGTCTGAAAATGCTCCAGAAGGTCAATCTGGACAGAAACCGCAATCTGTTTGTCGCGTCAGTGATCCTGATCGCCGGAATCGGCGGATTGAGCCTGCATTTCGGTGAGATCACGATTACGGAAATCGCAGCCGCTCTGATCCTCGGCATCCTGACGAACGTCATGCTCTCCGGCGAAAAAGACAAAGCGCCTGCACCGGCTGCGGAGGTCCAGGAAAAGAAAAAGAACGCACCGGTACAGAATACAGATGCACCGCAGCAGCCTGCAAAGCAGTATCCGAAGCCGCATCAAAACCGCAAAAAAGGCGGAAAGGGCAAGAAAAAGCATAAATAATCCGCAGATATGAAACGTCTGCCAGCCAACTGAAAGGAAGTAAGGACTATGGCAAAAACAGTGATTCTGGATCACCCGCTGATCCAGCACAAGATCACGCTGCTGCGTGACGAAAAAACCGGCACGCGGGATTTCCGCATTCTGGTGGAGGAAATCGCAATGCTCATGGGCTATGAGGCTATGCGCGATCTCCCGACTGAGCTGGTGGAGGTCAAAACACCGATTGCAACGGCGATGGAGCCGATGCTCGCGGGCAAGAAGCTCGCGGTTGTGCCGATCCTGCGTGCAGGCCTCGGCATGGTGGACGGCATCCTCGCACTGGTACCGTCGGCCAAGGTCGGACACATCGGTCTGTACCGCGACGAGGTCACGCACGAGCCGCATGAGTATTTCTGCAAGCTGCCGGGCGGGATTGACGAGCGCCTTGTGATCCTGCCGGATCCGATGCTTGCGACCGGCGGTTCCGCGATCCAGGCGGTTGACTTTATCAAGGCAAAGGGATGTACAAACATCAAGTTTATGTGCATTATCGCAGCACCGGAGGGCCTGAAAGCCTTGCAGGAGGCGCACCCGGATATTGACATTTACTGCGGCTGCGTGGACAGCCACCTCAATGAGAATGCGTATATCGTTCCCGGCCTCGGCGACGCCGGCGACCGCATCTTCGGAACAAAGTAAGCAGCGGTATCTCCGATGGATTCAGAATGGGGCGCTGCGCCCATTATAAATGATCGCGCAGCGATACCTTTATCAACAAGCGAAGCCCGGTGACTTGGAAATCACCGGGCTTTCTTTCATTTTATCACAGTACAGTGTTCAATTCCGTAATACTGCATACAGACGATTGCTTCTTCCGTAACGCGTTCGCCGCACATCACAATCGGAACGGCAGGCGGGCAGGATACTGCAAATTCCGCGCAGATCCGTCCGATGC
>JAFZBC010000200.1:0-4283 GCA_017561965.1 Oscillospiraceae bacterium | reverse complement strand
TACCTTGATAATGTTGCATAAAAATCGCGCTTGTTCTTGAAACCGGCTTGACATTTCATTCGGAATCTGTTATAATTAAAGTGTATAGCTATGTGAAGCCCGATGCAATCGGCAGCGGCTTCACTCCGACAGAATCAGGGAGGACAATCAGATGAAAAAGGACGCAAAGACAGCCATGACCGCTGCGGTATTCGCGGCGGCACTCGGCATTTCCGCAGGCGGCACCGTCCCTGTGGATGCAGCCGTCTATCTGGCCGCGACCGATCAGAGAACCATGCAGATTCTTTACGGCCCGGGTCCGGATTTCGAGAAGCCCGTCAGCGGCGATCTCAACGGCGACAAGATACTCGATGCCCGCGATCTGTCACTGATCAAGCAGCGGCTTCTGAATGGCACGGAAAACTACTCCTATACAGCCGATTTCCTCTTCGACATGGACGACGACGGCGCGGACGCCCGCGCTTTGATGCAGCATCTGACCGGCGAGGCCGATGCTGAAAACAAACGTCCCGTCAGCTTCACACTGTATTTCAGACCGGTTCCGTATTTCTCAGATGAAGTACCGGAGGTCATGGAAGAACGGTTCAGACTGACGGAGGAAGCAAATCTCCGGCTCAGGCGCATCGAAAACTATCTTTACCGGAATGACGCCCCTGCGCCCGAATTTGTTTATGCCCTCACGCAGCAGCAGGAAAAGAAGCTCCTGCCCTATGACCCGGAAAGTGAGGAACCGCCGTTCTGGGGCTCCGCACTGGAAAGGATCTATCGGATGAAGGTGCCGGACGGCTTTGCGCCCAATACATTCTTCGATGACGGCGCGGATGAAACCGGCGTGGTGTGTCAGCACCGGACAGAGATCACGCTGTCCATGCCCTTTGAGGATCAGCCATTGGTCATCAGCGGGGACAGTGAAGATCCGGATGACGGACTGCCTGCACCGATGATGCAGCATTCCGTGCAGAATTACAGTTTCCCGACCTACACCCGCTATGCGGACGGGCACGAGGCGTATTTCGACAAGCTCCTGATTGAATGGAACGTCAACACCGGAGAATTCCGGATGCATGAATGCCTGACACCGGAACAGAATCTTCCGGAATGACATATCCCGAACGAAAGGGTGACATATTATGAAGCATTCAAAACAGACACGCATCACCGCTGCCCTGTTTGCGGCGGCGATCAGCACGGCCGTCGGCGGTAATCCTGCCTCTGCGGCATTCTCCCCGGAGGATCAGCAGATCGCTGCGGTGCTTTACGGCCCGCCGCCGGTCATGGACAAGGTCGGCGATCTGGACAAGAACAACATTCTGGATGCGCGTGACGTGACACTGATGAAGCGGGAACTGATGTTTTCCCGTGATGATGCGGACGTCATGCAGCTCCGGCATCTCGCCTTCGGGCAAGCCGATTACAGCGGCGTGAAGGATTTCAATAACGACCAGAAGTTCTCAAAGGCGGATGTCCGTGCAATGCTGAACCGCATGACCGACGCAGAGCTCCCGACAACTTTCAACTTGTTTGTGTATCCGGTTGCGTATGATCCCGCAGAAGCAGAAAAGCTGAGCCGGGATGAAAAAATGAAAAGGGTATACGAGTTGGACCAGCAGCTTATTGTTCCTTACAGTGTCACGGTCAAAACGGATTCCTCGGAATGGATGGAAAAAGACTATGTAGCCCTGATGCCGGGCGGCCCCGTTCAGATCCGGCTGGATCATTTTGCAGAACTGCCAAACAATACCGGCGTTGTCAGAAAAGCGCTGATCACATTTGAACGGGCCTGGGAGGATACGGCCGCCGAGAAAGAAACGACACTGCCCGACCGCTTTGCATTCGAGTATTCCTATCAGACATGCTCCGCTGACGAGCAGGGGAATATTACGTTTTTTGACAAGGGCATCGTTGAATACAATATGACGACCGGAACCTGTATATCCGGCGCACAGTTTGAACCGCGGCAGGATATCAAAGACCCGGAGTACACCGTCGAGCAGCTCGACTTACTCGCCGAGGCATTCGACCGGGAACATCCGGAATACAATCTGACGGAACCGGAGGAAGAACCGGAGGAAGAACCGTAACCGATCCGGAACAGCGCCGCCTGACGCTGATAATTCAGGCAAACGGGTAAATCCGCGCGCCCGCGGCAAGGGCGCAAAACAACAAACGCTCCCGCTTTCAGGCGCGGGAGCAAAAAGACGGAAAGGATGATCTGATCATGAAAAAGACAGCGCAGACGCTGCTGACCGCCGCGATGTTCGCAACGGCACTCGGCAATTCGGCAGCCAATGCAAGCACCGGAGTGGCCTATGCGGCAGCCAGGAATGCGGACACGACCACTTCCCTGACCACCACGACCGTGCCGCCGCTTTACGGCCCGCCGTGGGTACTCTCCAGCCTCGAGGAGGAGCGGCAGAAAACCGCTACCACACAGACCACTACGGTCGATGAGGAAGCAGAAACGACGACCACCGCTGCCGATCTTTCGGAGATCCCGCTGACCGGCACCTACAATCTCCAGCTTTCCGTGCTGGACATCGACACCAAAGAGAATGTGCCGGGGCTGGAATGTGAATTCTTCAATATGCAGACCGGCGAAGTCGTTTCGACATGGAACACCTCCCAAAAACCGCAGGTCGCAATCACGAAGCTGCAATACGAATTTGAACGTTGGGATGCAGTCGGCAGCATCACCTATGGCATCCGGATCAAAAATATGCCGGAAAACTATGCCTTTTCGCTTTACGGCAGCCGCAGTGAAGCCCCCGTTTCCGGCGATTCGATCTCAGATTTCGCAAACGGCGCAGTCCTCAGAACGGCTGTTTATCTGAAAGACCTCAACAGAATCGCGACCGGCACAAGACCGGATGACGATCCGTATCAGACAACGACCATGGGGCCGGAGGATGACCCGTTCTATACGCAGCCGGTGGTACTTTACGGCCCGCCGTGGGTGTTCTATCCGAAGGGCGACGTCACCATGGACAACATCACCGACGCACGCGATCTGACGCTCATCAAGCGCGCGGCGCTCGAGGGCAGCAGCGCGGTCGGCTATATGAAATATCAAAGTGCGGACGTCAATCATGACGACGTTGTGGACAAGGAGGATGTGCGCATCTTCCGCGAGGAGGTGCTCGGGTTCCCGAAGAAGGAGGAGCCCGTCACGACCACGACCGTCACCACAAGCCCGGATGAGGATCCCGACATTGTCAGCAGTCTGGAAACCACAACGGAAACAACGGTCATGCTCCTTTACGGCCCGCCCCCGATGATGGATTAACGGAACCTGCCGCAGAGCGGCGGTTCTGACGGAAAGGACGAACATTCGATGAAAAGAACAGCACAGACACTCCTGACGGCTGCGATCTTTGCAACGGCGCTCGGAAGCACGGCGCAGTCGCAGATGCGGCAGCCCGTTCAGGCAGTTGACGATCCGATTTTTGATCTTCAGACAAATTATGCGGGTGTTTACGGCCCGCCGCCTACGCAGCGGACAACAGAGGAACTTACAGAAACAACAACCTATACCACAACAAACCAGTTTGTTGCAAGTATTCCGGTATATCCCGACTCGGAGCTTCCGGTTACCACGGATCTCATTCCGGAGCCTGCCTACGGCCCGCCGCGCACCGCATTTTCGGGCGATATGAACTGGGACGCAATCGCGGATGCCCGCGACCTGACGCTCATCAAGCGTGCTGCACTGGTAGGCAGAGATAACTTCGACGGCTGGTATGACATGGCAGACGTCAATCATAACGGCGATGTGAACGAAGAGGATGTCCATTTCTTCATGGAGGAAACGCTCGGCATCCCGAAGAAGGAGGCGGCAGTCACAACAACGCCTGCCGTCACGACCGCCGCAGAGATGACCACCACGCTCATCTCCACAACAACGATGGTCACATTCCCGCTCTACGGCCCGCCGCCTGTCACCACAGTCAGCGAAATGACCGCGCCGCCGGAAACCACAACGGATACGGATATTCCGGTTCCGCTCTACGGCCCGCCCTCCATGATGCAGTAAGCAGGAGGCTCCGGCAGAAATCATCTGATTTCTAAGCACCGCACCGGTGCGGTTTTACGGCAGGAAAGGAGATGCTCCCATGAAGAAAACAGCGCAGACGCTCCTGACGGCTGCGGTCTTTGCGACTGCACTCGGAAGCTCGGCGCAGTCCCGGATGCAGCAGCCTGTACGGGCACTTGACGATCCGATTGCAGAAATTGAAACCGGCATGGCTGTGGTCTACGGCCCGCCGTCCATGTTTACGACGGAACCG
>JAFZBC010000199.1:0-12318 GCA_017561965.1 Oscillospiraceae bacterium | reverse complement strand
GTCACGAGCGCTTCTGCGCAGGCTTTTGCGGAATCCGCACTGCCGAGCGACACATCCACGCGCACCACATGCTCGGAATGCCGCTCCCCGCGCTTTGTCACAGTCGCAAGCACCTTGTCGCCTGCATGGGTGAGCCAGTCCGCAGCATTTTCGATCTCCAGCGTTCTCCGGCAGAGCGTATCCGGCAGAAAGCGCAGCTCCCCGCCGTCCTCCACGAGCATACCCGCAGTCTGCACGGCGGCCGGAACGATGACCGTCTGCACGGCGGCCTCCGGTGTGCCTTCACGTTCGCCGGTCGGCACCAGCAGGACGAGGTCGCCGGGCATTGCGCCCTTTAATTCTCTGCCCGGGATAAAATATTCCGTGCCGTTGTCCTCGGCTTTGGCAAAGCCGAACGTCCGGCTGATACGGACGATCTGCGCGCGGAGCATCCCAGCTGCCTCCGCATAGACGTAGCCGTTCCGGCGTTCCGCGATCACGCCTTCGGTTATCAGGCGCTTCAATCCGCGCAGATAGGCCGCCTGTCCCTTGCCGCGGCATTTGGATGCCAGATCGGCACGGGAAACGGGTCTGCCGTTTGCTTTTTTCAGAAATGTGGTGATGCGGTTCGCAAAGTGCAGAATCTGCTCCTCCGGCACCTGCACCTCCGATTTTTCCTCATACTCCTTCTTGGAACGGACTGCGCCGCGGCGGTCAGCCTGCTTCATGCTGCTGCGCGCCTTCGGCTTGTGTGCATGGGATCGTTTGGCCACAGTGATGCCCCCTTTCGGAATTGTATCCGCAATCAGCGGGATAATTCTGTATTCTTTTTATTATACCATATTATACGGCAAAAAGCAAGCTGAGAGGATCAGCTTTTATGCAGCTGCCGACTGACCGGAAAACTTTAGATCAATGGAGGCGGGCACTGCCCGCTTGTGACATATACATCACACTGCACAAAGACAGCTCTCCGGTTTTAGGCATCTCTCCAAAAGTGATGTTTTTGTCACTTTTCGCTTGACAATCTGCCTGTCGTGTGATATAATTGTCACAAGAGGTGAGAAATATATCACCCGGAAAGGACGAAGTCATCATGAAACAATCCGAAGTGAAAACACAATCCCTGAAATCCTATCATACAGGGGTTGCATCAGTTTCCGTTGCCGGTATTCTGATTGCCTTTCTCTTTGACAACTGGGGCGATTGGGTCAGTTGGCTGCCACTGTTTATCGCGGTCGTGTTTGACGGCAAAAAAGAAAAAGCCGATGAACTGGCAAAGCTGAACATCTCCAAAGCGAACACCGTTTCCATGTGGCTGCTGTTTGCCGCATTCGCCGTGTTCGGCATGTTTGCACGCAACCACACAATCCCCGCAGCACCGATCGTCGCCGTGATCTGCGCCGTGCTTGCGATCCGGAGCATCCTGTTCCTGATCTTCGACCGTGCACCTGCCGGTGAGGAGGATGCGGATGGCTGAATTGCAGACGAAAATCAAGGAATACCGCGCGCGCTTCAACATGAGCCAGTCTGAGCTGGCCGAGCTGACCGGCGTACGGCGCGAAACGATCATCCGGCTTGAAAAAGGGCAGTATAACCCGTCCTTGAAGCTGGCCATGGACATTGCAAAAATCTTCGGAACAACGGTTGAGGAGATTTTCTCCTTTTCCGGCTGAAAACGCAAAGGGATGCCGCTGCTGTACGGCATCCCATTTTGCATCCGGACGAAAAAACACCCTGTACTCGGCTGAGCACAGGGCGCTTCCATTTCCTTTGATATCACTTCAGATAAACCGGAACGATCGTGACGACCAGTGTGACGATAAAGAAGATGATCATGAGCCACTTGGTCCATCTCTTGAGGATCGCTTCCTTGGTATTGCCCTCGTTCTTGCTGTAAGCGGAATCATAGGAACCGCCGGTGATCGCAGAGGTCATATTCTGATCCTGCTTCTGATCCTGCATCAGTCCGAAGATAATAATCAGCACGCAGGAAAGCAGCAGAATGACGCCGCCGACAATTTCAAAGATTTTCATAGCTTGGAACATTCCTTTCTGATCTGTATGCCGCCGGACAGTCCCCCCTCCGGCAAACGATTGCTTTTAGTATATCACATTTCCCGGAAAAATGCAAGCGTTTTTGCAAAAAAAAATGCGCAGGCGCCGAAAGAATCGCCGCGGCAGAGCTGTTTTTTCTGTGAAACATGAATAATCCGTGAAAAAAACGGGCGGACACTTGTAAATCCGGCCGGAATGTGTTAAAATAAGAACAGGATGAAACCTGACATGAAAGGAAAGGCAGGATGCTATGCAGGAGTACCAGAAGCAGCCGTGCATTGTGTGCGGCGAGCCCTTTGCTGCGGATGACGACATTGTGACCTGTCCGGAATGCGGCACGCCGTATCACCGGACATGCTGGCAGAAGGAGGGGCAGTGCATCAACCTGACGCTGCATCAGTCCGGTGAAAGCTGGATGGCACAGCGCAAGCGGGAGATGGATGCGGAACGCGCCGCCGCACGACGAGCCGAGGAGGCAGAGGAGGCGGCTGCCCGTGCGCGCGGAGAAGGCCCGCAGACATTTGACGGTGGAATTTACGACGGCGTGCGGCTCGATTCGGACGACCCCTGCCTCGGGATGGATCCGGAGGAGCGGCTTGCGGATGCCACAATCCGCGAAACGGCGGAGTTCGTCGGCACCAACCGCTTTTATTATCTGCCGATGTTCCGGCTGATGAAACGCACCGGAAAAAAGATCTCGTTCAATTTCCTGAGCCTGCTGTTTCCGCATATTTATTTTGCCAACCGGAAAATGTGGGGGCTGGCGCTGGTTTCGCTGATCCTGCGCGTGCTGCTGGATGTCCCCGCCGCGATCAAATGGATGGCGGATTCCTTTGAAACCGGTATTTCGTGGGTGGATACCACAACCACGGGATTTCAGGCGGTGAACACTGCCTGCACGGTTCTGTATTTTGTATTTGCGCTGCTCTGGGGGCTGGGCGCCAATTATTTCTATTACCGCTTCACGCAGCGGAAAATTGGCGGGATCCGCAAAACGGCAGGCTCCGGGGAGCAGCTCTATCCGCTGCTGAAGGATGCCGGCGGTACCAGCCTTGCAAATGTGCTGCTGATTCTTTTGCTGCAATTCGCATTCAGTTTTGCGCTGGCATTCTGTCTGCTGGTGCTGCGCTGAAAGAAAAGTGCCTCCGGCGGATTCATAATGGGGGCGCTGCCCCCATACCCCTGCTTAAGGGCTGCTAGCCCTTAAGAATCCCGTTATGATAAAAATGGCGCATTTTCTTCACTTTTCTATATTGCCGGATTTCAAAGGGCCAGTGGTCCTTTGGCGGGTTTGGTGAGTTTGCGGTGCAAACTCACAGCGAAGCGGGCAAGAGTCCCATGATAGATCATTGCGCAGCGATACCTTTATTGAAAGACGGAGCGTCCTCCTGCCGGGGGACGCTTTTTTGTCGATAAAGCGGTATCTCCGACGGATTGATCATGGAGCGCTCGCCCCTATCCCCCTGCTTAATGCCACTGCCCCCCTAAGAATCCCATTATGACGAAAACGATGTGTTTTCTACACTTTCATATATTGCGGGATTCCAAAGGGATAGTATCCCTTTGGCGGGTTTGGGCGGAGTCCATTATAAATCATCGCGCAGCGATACCTTTTTTGTTATTCGCCGGATATGCGGCAAAGGCACATCGTCACGACGCCGACGGTTCCGCCGACCATACAGCCGACTACAAAGCTGAGCATCTGCATCCCTCCTCAACATCTCTGGATGCAGTATGCGGCTTTTTTGTCCGGTTTATACAAAATTGCGGAAAGGCTGTAATATTCCGCGCCGTTTCCTGTTCTTATAATCGGATCACCGGAGCCGTTTTCACGGCAGGGGAATGTTTTTGCTCGGAAATCATTGCATTTTCCCGTATTCTATGGTATAATAATAAGGTATTGCGGCAAATGCCGGGCGGGACGTGCTGTGCCCGCCAAAACCCGATCAGGAGGCAAGTATGGCAAAGAAAAAGAAACCGACACAACCGAAACCGGCTGCACAGGCCGTTCAGAATGATGCACAGCAGAAGGAAACTGCGCAGCTTGCAGCAGAGGCAGCCGAAGCCGCTGCTGAAATACAGGAACCGGTAACGGCGCAGGAGGCCGCACAGGAGCCTGCTGCCGGAGCGCCCGCAGCGGCGGAAGCAGCCGAAAAGGAAAAGCCGGAACAGCCTGCCAAAGCAGAAGCATCTGCGGAGGCGGACGGATCCGCGACGGACGCCGAGGAGGTCTATTCCTTCCGGACGCTGATCAACGACGTCAAACGGGTGCTTACCAAATACGATCTGCCGGAGATGCTGCTGTCGCGCTGCATCGCGGCATATTTCCTGACTGCGGGCTTCTGGATCATTCTGTTCCGGAAGCAGAGCATGACCAGCCCGATTCTCGACTGGAAAACCTTTGTGGAAAAGATCCTGACGGAAAACCGCCCGATCATTTCGATCATCCTGATCATTGCGATTTTCGTCATGCTGACCTGCGTCAATTATCTCCTGCCGAAAAGCAAACGCGTCACGGATCCCTGCGCGGCGATCGGCGCGGTGCTGCTCTTTGATGCCGCGATGCTCTGGCGTGCAAATAATTTTTATCTGACCGCCGCCGTTTCGTTCATCTCGCTCGTGTTTATTTATTACGAGCTCGGCAAGCTGAAAGAGCCCGCCTTCCTGGAGAAGGTTCCGTGGAAGATCTGCGGCGTCATCTCGCTGATGCTGATGGTCGGCATGATGTTCTTCATCGGCACGCTGACGATTGACCGCCATCTGGTGTTCGGCACGGCGTCCCATGACTTCGGTCTGTTCGCGCAGATGTTCCATAATCTCGGCAGCCGGTTCTCCGCCCTCACGACTTGTGAGCGCGAATATCCGATCTCCCATTTCAAGATTCACGCATCCTATATCTACTATCTGCTGGTGCCGGTTTACAAGATCATCCCGAAGGAAACCACGCTGCTGGCGGCACAGGCCGTCCTTGCAATGGGCGGCGCAATCCCGACCTTCCTGATTGCGAGAAAGCACAATTTCAAGGGCATTCCGCTGATTTTCATTACGGCTTCCTATGTGTTTGCGGGATATTTTGTCCTGCCCTGCTTCTACGATTTCCACGAGAATGCATTTCTCCCGACGCTCCTGATGTGGCTGCTCTGGGCGGTTGACAGTGAAAAGCATATCGCCTCCGGCATCTTTGCGGTGCTGGTCTGCATCACCAAGGAGGACGCCCCGCTCTATGTGCTCTGCGTCGGACTGTTCATGTTCTTTGAGCGCAAGGGCAGCAAAATTCTTCCGCGTATTGAGGGCCTGATCTATGCGGCCGTCAGCGGAAGCTACATGCTCTTTATCACCAAATGGCTCACGAAAAACGGCGACGGTCAGCTGATGACCTCGACGCGCTTCGGCAGCATGATGATCAACCCGGACGGCGGTCTGACCGAGGTCATCAAGAATGTACTGCTCGATCCTGCTTACTTCTTCAGCCTGCTGATCAAGGAGGAAACGCTCCGGTTCTTCATCCACATGATGCTGCCGCTGCTGTTCCTGCCGTTCCTCACCAAGAAGATCCGCCGCTTCTGGCTCATGGTGCCGTTCATCGTCATGAATCTGGCGATCGGCGCTAACTACGGCTATGCGGCTGATATCAACTTCCATTATGTATTCGGCCCCGGCGCACTGCTGCTCTACATGGCGATCATCAATCTGGACGATCTGACCCCGGAGCACAAGAACACCGGCGCACTCCTGGCGGGTGCCACAGCATTCCTCTTCTTTATCGGCACCGGCACGCATCATCTGTCCCAGCGCGACACCTACCTCAGCGGCAAGGACATCTTCGACGAGGAGCATGAGGCCATGAGCACGCTGCCGAAGGACAGCGTCGTCTGTGCGACCGCGTTCCTGCTGCCGCACTGCTGCACCCGCGATTATATCTATCTGATTGACGGTCTGGACTTTGAAGCGGACAGCGACCGCCTCATCACGCCGGAAAAGTACGACTATATCGTCATGCAGCCCGGCGGCGACATCGGTCAGCGCGCAATCCCGCAGCTGGAGGCGCTCGGCTGGACGGTCTATAAGGATGTCGCAAACCGCATCGTCATTTACCAGAATCCGGCAAGCCCTGTCCCGAAGCCGGATGTCTATGCAGCGTCTGCGAACTGAGCGCAGACAGAATCCGGGGCAGTAAGCCGGAATGGGGTGAGTGTATGTATTATTGCTGTGCGATCACAGAGGTCGGCAACCGGCCGCACAATGAGGATGCCTTTCTGCTGGAGGGCGCGGTCTGCACGGACGGCAGTATGCTGACCGCACTCGCAGAGCCGTTCGTCATGGCGGTCTGCGACGGCGTGTCCGGGGAGCAGGCCGGTGAGCTTGCCTCTCAGACCTGCCTGAAGCTGCTCTCGGAGGTGGAGTATTCCGCACGCGTGAACCTCAAGCGCAAGATCCTGGAGATCCACACGGAGATCGCGGAGCAGAGCGTCATGCAGAAAAGCACCGCCAATATGCAGACCACGCTCTGCGGCATTGCCGTGGACGAGGACGGCGGCCTGCACTGCTTCAATGTCGGCGATTCCCGCATTTACCGTTACCGCGGCGGCACGCTGGAGCAGATCAGCCGCGACCAGACGCTTGTCCAGATGCTCTATGAGGAGGGCTCGATCTCCGTGGAGGAGAAAAAGTCGCATGCGCACCGGCATATTGTCATGCCGGTCATCGGCAATCTGGATGCGGAGCCGAAGCCGGAGGTCATTGTTTATCCCGACGGCATGCGCGCCGGGGATATGCTGATTCTCTGCTCGGACGGCCTGAGCGATTATGTGACCGCCTTTGAAATGGAGGAGGTTCTGGCCAAGCCGAAGCCGCTGCAAATGCGTTTGCAGGAGCTTGTGGCGCTCGCACTGGCGAACGGCGGCAAGGATAATATCACGGTTGCCGCAGCGCTGCATTATCCGGATGAGGTGCCGATCCCCGGTCTGCACGGCGAGGATCAGACCGACGAACCGGATGAGGCGTAATCAAACAATCAAACAGCCGCAGCAAGCCGGATGTTCCGGTATGCTGCGGCTGTTTTGTTTTTGGGATCCTGGAGCAAATGCCCCGCGGCGGTGCTGTCTTAATACAGCTCGCCGTGGCCGTTCCAGTCGGCAAGGGCGCGGATGCGCTTGGTCATGATCGGATGATCGGAGAACAGATTGACCAGCCAGATAAAGAATCCGTTTTCCCGTGCGGCACTGTTGAGGTAATCCTGCACATCGACCATGTGATACAGATGGCGGTCGGCAATCAGCATGAGCATGGCGCCGAGGCCGTCGTAATTGGTCAGGCGCTGTGCAAGCCGGTCACAGCTGTATTCACGGGTACGGGACGCGATCTGCGAAAACAGCGGCAGTCTTGTGGAGAACCAGATCCAGACATTGTAATGCAGTGTTGCGTGGCCGTAGTAAATATGTGCCATTTCATGTGCGATGACAAACGCCAGCGCATTCATGTCCTTATGCTCGCGGTAGGCGACCTCCACGATCTCGGAGTTGATCTGAATATACTGCCGCCGGTACAGAAACGCGGAAAACGCGTTCAGGACACCGCTTTCATTGACAATGTACGCATCCGGGATCGGCATGCCGAGGCGGGATGCATACGAGCGGATCAGCGCGTGCAGCTCCGGAAAGCTGTTCTCCGTGATCCGGATGCTCCTTGAGCGCACCTGCGCGTTGAGATAGTACAGCGCGATATAGCCGATGGTCATGAGCGCGATGCCGTAGCCGAGCATCTGGAAGCCGAGCGGGAGATCCTCCGCAAATTCCTCGTAATCCGCCCGGGAAGTTTCCTTGTAGTCGTCATCTTCATCGTCATTGCCGTGTGCAGCATCTGCAAGGACGCTGGCGGTCAGCTCTGCGACCTGCTTGCGGTAATCGTCCATGGAAGTCATCACAAGCCCGATCGTCAGCATAATGAGAAAGACGTTCAGCAGAATGAGTCTGCGGTACCAGCGGTTTTCCAGACGGTGGCGGCAGCTTTCCGCCTCTCTGGTTGTGATCGGCGGGAGCGCGAGAATGCGCTTGGTATCCGGCGAAAAATCGTCGTAGGTGCGCGGAACTGGCGGTACCGTGTTCCGCGGCGGCGGCACCGGCTGCCGGAACGGCGGCTGCGGCATTGCCTGCTGAGTCGGGGTGGTGTACGGCGCCTGCGGATAAATCGGGCGCGGCTGCACGGGCTGAACGGGCGTCACAGGGATTCCGGTCGGATCGGTCTGCATCGTAGTATCCGGTGATGCAGACGCGGCCTGCGATACCGGCTGGACCGGTGGGATCGGCTGAACTGACGGAACCGGTGGGATCGGCTGAACCGGTTGAATCGGCTGAATCCGCGGAATTTCAGGAACCTGTGTGAGAGGCTGCTGCATCTGCGGCGGCTGCGAAACCGGCGGCGCAGCGGGCTGCACGGGCGGTTCCGGCGCGGGCGGGTCGTTCAGCGGAAAATCCGGCATTTCCGGCATACGAAAATCTTGATCTGTCATAGTGCTGTCCTTTCTGGATGGTTCGGATGTATATACTATATCACAGACTGCGCGCGGCGTCAAGATATTTGACGCTATTTTTGTCGTATATTGGCTTTTCTTAACAAAAAACCGGCCAGAGCAGAACGCCCTGACCGGTTTGCGTCATATACGGAAGGATCAGAAGTGAACCTTTCTTGCGACATAGCTGGTGTGCAGCAGCTCATGTGCCTTGTGGCCGCCCGGCTCACCGAGGTACTCCTTGTAAAGTGCCTGGATTGCGGGGTTGTCCTGCGACTTACGCAGCTCCATCTTTGCATCGACGCTGTACAGAGCCTTTGCACGCTCTGCACGCAGATCGGTGAAGTTGCGGACGGATGCCGGCTGGATCGGCTGGCCGCCGCCGTTGACACAGCCGCCCGGGCACGCCATGATCTCGATGAACTGATAATCAGCCTCGCCTGCACGGACTTTATCCATCAGCTTTCTTGCATTTGCAAGACCGCTTGCGACGGCAACCTTGACGGTCAGGCCGCCTGCGGTGTAAGCAGCTTCCTTGATGCCCTCAACGCCGCGGACTTCCTTGAAGTCAACCTTCTCATTCGAGAGCGTTTCGCCGGTGATCTTTTCAACGGCAAAGCGGAGTGCAGCCTCCATAACGCCGCCGGTTGCACCGAAGATCAGGCCGCCGCCGGTGTAAAGGCCGAGCGGATCGTCGAACTTCTCTTCCGGCAGAGAATTGAAGTCAATGCCTGCGCGGTCGATCATTCTGCCGAGCTCGCGGGTGGTCAGCGCGATGTCAACATCCGGATAGCCGGAAGCGGACTGATCCGGTCTGCCGATCTCGAACTTCTTTGCGGTACACGGCATAATGGAAACGGAAACGATATCCTTCGGATCCCAGCCCATCTTTTCTGCGTAGTAGGTCTTGATGACCGCGCCCTGCATCTGCTGCGGGGACTTGCAGGTGGAGAGGTTCGGGATCAGATCCGGGAAGTAGTGCTCCAGGAACTTGACCCAGCCCGGGGAGCAGGAGGTGATCATCGGCAGCACGCCGCCCTTGGTGACGCGCTCGATCAGCTCGGTGCCTTCCTCCATGATGGTCAGGTCAGCTGCATAGTTGGTATCGGTGACGACGTCGAAGCCGAGTCTGCGCAGAGCAGCAGCCATCTTGCCTTCCACATTCGTGCCGATCGGATAGCCGAACAGCTCGCCGAGGCCTGCGCGGACAGACGGTGCGGTCTGCACGACAACATGCTTGGTCGGATCTGCGATGGCCTTGAAGACATCGTCGGTGAAGTCCTTCTCGGAGAGTGCGCCGGTCGGACAGACCGTGATGCACTGGCCGCAGGAAACGCATGCGGTTTCTGCCAGCGGCTTGTTGAACTGCGAACCGATGTTGGTGATGAAGCCGCGCTCATTTGCGCCGATGACGCCGATGCCCTGTGTCTTTGCACATGCTGCAACGCAGCGGCGGCACAGGATGCACTTGTTGTTGTCGCGGAACATATGCGGTGCGGAATCGTCGATCGCATATTCGGTGCGCTCACCCTTATAGACGTCAGCATTTGTGATGCCGAGGTCGTTTGCCAGCTTCTGCAGCTCGCAGTTCTTGCTGCGGACGCAGGAGAGGCACTTCATGTCGTGGTTGGAGAGCAGCAGCTCCATGGTCTTTCTGCGGGAATCCAGCACCTTCGGGGAGTTGGTCAGAACCTCCATGCCCTCGGAAACCGGATACACACATGCTGCAACGAGGCGGAAGCCTCTGCCTTCATTGGCCTCGACCATGCACATACGGCATGCGCCGATCTCATTGATATCCTTCAGATAGCAGAGCGTCGGGATCGTGACGCTTGCTGCGCGCGCAGCTTCCAGCACGGAGGTACCCTTCGGAACCTGTACTGCAAAGCCGTTAATCTTTACATTTACCATATCACTCATGTTCCTTTGCCCTCCCTTACTGCTTGCTGATAGCCTTCGGTCTGCACTGTGCCATGCAGGCGCCGCACTTCACGCACTTCGTCTGATCAATTTCAAAGGAAGCGAGCTTGTGGTTCGGTGCGATATAATCCGTTCTCTCAATCGCGGATGCCGGGCACTGCTTTGCGCACATGCCGCAGCCGACGCACTTATCCTTGTCGATGACGTACTGGAGCAGGGACTTGCAGACGCCTGCCGGGCACTTCTTGTCAACGATATGTGCGATATACTCGTCGCGGAAGAAACGGAGCGTGGAGAGCACCGGGTTCGGAGCCGTCTGGCCCAGACCGCAGAGGGAGTTTGCCTTGATATACTGGCAGAGCTCCTCGAGCTTGTCGAGGTCGGAAAGCTCGCCGTTGCCCTGGGTGATCTTGTCAAGGATCTCATACAGACGCTTGGTACCGATGCGGCACGGTGTACATTTGCCGCAGGACTCGTCCATGGTGAACTGGAGGAAGAACTTGGCGATATCGACCATGCAGTTGTCCTCGTCCAGAACGATCAGACCGCCGGAACCGATCATGCAGCCGATCTTTGCGAGGCTGTCGTAATCGACGCTGACGTCATAGTGCTCTGCCGGGATGCAGCCGCCGGAGGGGCCGCCTGCCTGGGCTGCCTTGAACTTCTTGCCGTTCGGGATGCCGCCGCCGATCTCCTCGATGATCTCGCGGAGGGTGGTGCCCATCGGGATCTCGACCAGACCGGTGTTCTTGATCTTGCCGCCGAGTGCAAAGACCTTTGTGCCCTTTGCAGTTTCGGTACCCATAGAGGCATACCACTTTGCGCCCTTGAGGATGATCTGCGGGACGTTTGCGTAGGTTTCGACGTTGTTGAGGATGGTCGGCTTCTGATACAGACCTTTTTCAGCCGGGAACGGCGGACGCGGACGCGGCTCGCCGCGGTTGCCCTCGATGGAGGTCATCAGCGCGGTTTCCTCGCCGCAGACGAATGCGCCTGCACCCAGACGGAGGTCGATGTCGAAGCTGAAGCCGGTACCGAAGATGTCAGTGCCGAGCATGCCAGCTTCTCTTGCCTGCTTGATTGCGATGCGCAGTCTTTGAACAGCGATCGGATACTCCGCACGGACATAGATATAGCCCTGAGAAGCACCGATTGCGAAGCCTGCAATCGTCATCGCTTCGAGCACGACATGCGGGTCGCCTTCCAGAACGGAACGGTCCATGAATGCACCGGGGTCGCCCTCGTCGGCGTTGCAGCAGACATACTTGATGTCCGCATCCGGCACGATGTTGCGTGCGAGCTTCCACTTCATACCGGTCGGGAAGCCGCCGCCGCCTCTGCCGCGCAGGCCGGAATCGAGGACCTCCTGAATGACCTCCTCAGGGGTCATGGAGGTGAGAACCTTGTGCAGAGCCTCATAGCCGCTTCTGCCGATGTACTCGTTGATGTCCTCAGGGTTGATCAGACCGCAGTTGCGCAGTGCAACACGGTTCTGCTTTGCGTAGAATGTGGTTTCGTTGAGGGACTTGACTTCGTCAGAGCCCTCGGTGACGGTTTCGTCATAGAGGAATTCCTTGACCGGCTTGCCGCCGATGAGGTGCTCATCGACGATGCGGTCGATCATTTCCATCTTGACGTGGGTATAGAAAGAGCCTTCCGGATAGACAATCATGATCGGGCCGCGCTCACACAGACCGAAGCAGCCTGTCCGGACAACAAAGACCTCGTTGTCGATGCCCTTTGCCTTCAGCTGGCTCTCCAGCTCATCTGCGATCTTCATGGAACCGGAAGAGGTACATCCGGTACCGCCGCACATCAGGACATGCTTCTTGTACTTGGCACCGTCAGCTTCC
>JAFZBC010000198.1:0-9251 GCA_017561965.1 Oscillospiraceae bacterium | reverse complement strand
TGAATACGTTTCAAATCGGACTCCCCCTTGATAATATGTTCAGCCGAATATCCGGCCATTCTCATTACAGCATATTCCCGCATAGAATGCAAGCGGCTGCGTATAGGGTTTTTCGCATAGCCAGTATAACCGGAAACAGATAATGTGCTGAAATTGCGGCAAAAAAGGCCGCCGCGCAGGCGCAGCACACAAACAGAAGGATCAGACCGTCCTGTTTCTGACCCGCATTCAGAAGCGCCGCGGTATTTTCTGTTGACAGTACAGCGGGGATGTGTTATAATTGTTGCTGCTGAAAACCGGAGCGGAAGGAGCTGGAATCTATGGAGATTGCATTCAGGAAAGCGGAGATTGCAGATGCAGAATTGCTGATAGAGATTTATAATTCTGCGTTTTACAGTGATTATATAAAATACGGTGAATGTCCTGCGTATGGCAAGACAAAAGAAATGATGGAACAATCCATTCTCAATTATCCGAAGTTCGTGATTCTGTTTCATGACAAGCCGGTTGGCTGCGTTTCGTGCAAACAGGCGGAAGCGGGAATCTATGAAGTCGGCTGTTTGTGCGTGATTCCCGCGTATCAGGGAAGAGGCATCGGAACACAGGCAATCAGGTTTGTAACGTCGTACTACAAGGATTGGGACAAATTTACGTTAATCACACCGATAGACAAAAAAGAAAATGTAAGATTCTATACGGAAAAATGCGGATTTGAGATCGTGTCTGCCGAAATGGACGGAAATGTGAAGGTCGCAAGATTCGTTTTGAAAAGGTAACAGAAAAACAATGCCCCGAAGCGCCTGATAACGCTTCGGGGTAAAATTGCTGTATGGGTATCTGCCTGAACTGCGGCAGCCTCTTATGTATGCTTTTTCGGTTAATCCTTTCCGCGGAACAGCTCACGGAGCATCATGGCGCCGCCTGCGAAGGTCAGCGCAAACATGACGAAGAACATCCAGCCGCTGGAGGTGCGCCACCGCACGCTGACGCTCATAATGACCGCCGCGATGATGATGACGAAGCCGACTGCAATGAACAGCCAGCCCCAGAGCTTTCTGTCGCACAGGAAGAGCAGGGCGATGCCGATCAGCAGCGGGATCATAATTGTGCCGTTCGGGATGCCGTAACCGCCGATGCGGAACACGGAGCCCATGCCCCAGCTGCTTTCCACAATCAGGTTCTGGAAGATCATGAACATGCCTGCGCCGAACAGCAGCATGCCGCCGAAGAAGCGCAGCAGTTCATTCTGCTCCTTGGTTGCTTTGCTTGCATTTGCCTCAGCCTGTGCAGCAAGATTCTTCTGTTCGAGCTTTGCGTTCTGTTCAATCTCTGCATACAGCTTGTCGAGGTTTGCTTCGGGTTTTGTTTGCTTCTCACTCATGTCAGTATCCTTTCCCAATCAAAAATCCTCTTGGGCAAGTGCCCGCGGGCGCAATTTTCCTTTTGCGCCGGAAATTATTATATCATAATTTGTGAAAAAAGTCAAGTATCTGGCAATAAATGATAGGCCGGTTCCGGTCAGGACGTCGACAAATCACACAAAAATCAGCGCTTTGTTTTGTGCATCCCGCCGGGAGCCTCTCCCTGCCGTTCGTCCGCGACGAACGGCGAAAAGAACGGAGCTCCGGCATTTCGTCGCCGTATTTGGCATTTCGTCGCCGTATATGGCACTTCATCCCGAAAATCCGGCATTCTGTCGTAATATATTGCTATTTTGAGATGATTATGCTATAATAATATTGCGCACAAAAAATGCGCAAATATATATTTATTTTACAGAAGGAGCATTATCATGAAACACATCAAATCAAGAATCGCAGCAGCTGTCTTTGCGGCTGCAACCGCACTCTGCACCATGCAGTCCGTCACGGCCTCTGCACTCGGCTTCACGCTGACATCACAGGATCAGCGTGAATACGGCATGTACTTCGCACATGATCTCTACTGGATCCAGCAGCAGCATCAGGAAGGCTCGCCTTTCTATCAGTCGGTCATGAGCGGCCCGGTTTACGGCAACGGCTTCACCTACACAAATTACAGCGGAAACCAGTGGGGAACAATGCTGAGCGGTCAGGAAGCATGGACCCGGTATCTGGCCAACCGTTTCTACACCCCGGATGTCATTTATATGGAGCACGCGAACAGTGTGATCAACTGCTACGGTGACGCCCGCGATCTGAAGCAGGGCGACCAGCTTGTTCTGAAGCGGAACGGTGTCCGCACCTATGTGTTCGTTACGGGCACTTCCACCGGCAACATCATTTGCAGCGAGATGATCAACAATAACGGGCTGAAGGTACACTGGGGTTCTGAATTCTCCAGAAACAACGGCACAATGACACGCCTTTCCAACGGCCAGCAGTATACGCTGGAATATGTTGTCCGTCCGGTCAAGCAGGGCGATGCCAACGGCGACTCGATCGTCAGCTTCGGGGATGTCACCTGGGTCAATAACAACGCCGGTTGGACCGGCGCTTCGGGTGTGGCCGGAACGGTCCGGATCGCAGCAGCCGATGTCAACAAAAACGGACAGATCGACTCCGGCGACTGCATGGAAATCTATAACCATTATGGCTACGGCAGAATGACCGGCGAATACGGTTACGTCACATACACCACCAGCGGTTTTGAGTTTACAACCTGATCAGTGAGATCCTGATTACAAAGAGGCCTCCCCGGTTTTGGGGAGGCCTCAGCTTGTCGAAAAAGCGGTATCTCCGATGGATTGATAATGGGCTCCGCCCAAACCCGCCAAAGGGACATTGTCCCTTTGGAATCCCAAAATAAGGAAATATGGGACAGCGCCCCACTAAGAATCCGCCGGAGGCACCTTATCATCTGGAGAGCTGTTCTTTTGCAGCGGTCAGGGTATTGCGCATCAGAATTGCGCGCGTCATCGGGCCGACACCGCCCGGCACCGGCGTAATCGCGGAGGCCTTGGCTGCAACCTCGTCATAGCAGACGTCGCCGCAGAGCTTGCCCTCTGCATTGCGGTTCATGCCGACGTCGATGACCACGGCGCCGTCCTTGACCATATCCGCCGTGACAAACCCGGCCTTGCCGACAGCCGCGACCAGAATATCCGCCTGACGGGTGATCTCCGGCAGGTTCTGCGTGCGGGAGTGGCAGATCGTGACCGTACCGCTGCGGTGCAGCAGGAGCATGCCCATCGGTTTGCCGACAATGTTGCTTCTGCCGATGACGACGCAGTGCTTGCCGCTGATGTCGATCTTCATGGCATCGAGCATCTCAATGACGCCTGCCGGGGTGCAGGGCAGGAAGCTGTAATCGCCGATCATGATTCTGCCGACGTTTTCCGGGTGGAATGCATCGACGTCCTTTGCAGGAGAGATCGCGTGCAGAATCGTCTGCTCACAGATCTGCTTCGGCAGCGGGAGCTGCACCAGAATGCCGTTGACCTTTTCGTCCGCATTCAGCTGTGCGACCAGCTCCAGCAGCTGTGCCTCGGTGGTTTCTTCCGGCAGCGCGTATTCATAGGACTTGAAGCCGCATTCCGCGCAGTCCTTTTCCTTGTTGGATACATAGACGCGGGAGGCCGGATTGTTGCCGACCAGTACGACGGCCAGTCCCGGATCTGCGCCCTGTGCGCGGAGCTTTTCGACCTCTGCGCGTACCTCTGCCTTCACGTTTGCGGCAATCTGCTTGCCGTCAATGATTTGTGCCATGTTATATTTCCTCCTGATATTAAAATGAACAAATGTTATTCTGCCGCCTGATCCGCAGCATCTGCAATCGCCTCTGCGGCGTCCTTTACGGTATCCGCGGCTGCTTCCGCAGCATCCTCAGCGGCGTCTTTCACGGTATCTGCGGCTGCTTCCGCAGCATTTTCAGCGGCATCCTTTACGGTATCAGAAGCCTGTTCCGCCGCGGATTCCGCTTTTTCTTTCAGCTCGTCAAGGATCGCATCGACCTTGGCGTCTTTTTCTGCCTTCACGGCAGCGTCCTCCTCCGGAATCAGCACATGCGTGGATTCCTCATCCGGGGTGATCGGCTTTTTGCTGTGCTTTTCCTGCCATTCCTGCTCTCTGGCATCGCTTTCCGCAAGCAGCTGCTTTGATTCCTCGGTTTCATAATAGAGCTGATAATCCGTGCCGAGGCGCTTGGCGCGTCCAAAGCCGATCAGCAGCAGCACGAGCGCGGTCACAACGGAGATCACCGCAACGACCTGCGAGATTTTCAGCGTGCCGGCATACAGGCTGTCCGTGCGCAGTCCCTCGATGAAGAACCGGCCGGTGCCGTACCAGATCACGTACATCAGGAAGATCTGTCCGTCGAATTTGCGCCATTTCTTCGAGATGATATGCAGCAGAATGAAGCCGAGCAGGCACCACATGGATTCGTAGAAGAAGCAGGGGTGTACCGGCTGTGTCGAAACCAGCGAGCCGTCGGCATAATTGCGCTCGATCCAGGACTGAATCTTGCCGCTCGTCATGCCGAAGATGCTGTCCGTGTTGCAGCCGAACGCCTCATGGTTCATGAAGTTGCCCCAGCGTCCGATACACTGGCCGATCAGGAAGCCGAGCGATACGATGTCGTACATCGGGAGCAGCCGCACCTTGCGCAGCTTGCAGACCACAGAGCCGACAATCAGGGCGCCGATGATACCGCCGTAGATCGCGAGGCCGCCGTTCCGGATGTTGAAGATCGTTTTCCAGTCGCCGGAATAGCTCTCCCAGTGGAAGATGACGTAGTACAGTCTTGCGCCGATGATACCGCCGATGACGCCGCCGATGATGCCGTCCAGTGCGCGGTCGGCGTCCAGACCGAAGCTGCGCATTCTGCGGAATGCATAGAACATGGCGAGCATCATGCCGACCGTGATCAGCACGCCGTACCATGTGACGGAAAAGCCGAACAGGGTAAAGGCGGTGCTCCGGACGGTCAGCTCAAGCCCGAGCTTCGGGAAGCTGATGCGGTTCGGATCCGCGGCGCAGATTGCAGAGTAAATCATAATTCAGATTCTTCCTTTCCGAGTGATTCCGGTTCGATGACCGAAAGACAGATATTGTCCGTGCAGAAGCGTGTTTCCAGGCAGCCGCGTACATCGTCCGCGGTGAGCTGAGAGAGCACCTCTGTCCGTGCGAACGGCGGGATGCCGTCCCAGATAAAGGAATCAAGCATGGCCGTGCAGACCGCCTCCGGATGATTCATGCCGATGACGGTGTCGCCGTAGGCTGCGCGTTTGAGCGTGTCAAAAAGCGCGCGGTCGGCGCCCTCGCGCTTCACGCGGCCGATCTCTTCGCAGAGCGCATCGAGTACGGTCTCCGGATCGTCCGATTCACCCTCCGCTAAGACGGTGAACCAGCCGCTGCCCGCAAAGCAGTCGGTCGAAAACGTGTCATTGATCAGCCCGTCCGCGAGCATCTTCTGATACAGCGGTGAGGAGGAGCCGGTCAGCAGCTCCGCCGTCAGGGACGCGAGCAGCGATTCCCGCAGGCGCGTGATGCCGGATTCCGGTCTGCTCCGGAACCCGACGGAAAACTGTGTTTTACCGACAGGCATCCGCTTTTTCCGGATCAGACGCCCCGCAGGCGGCTGCGCAGGATAGCGGAACAGCTCCGCAGGCACCGGCGCCCGCTTCTGAATCAGACGGTCAGCCAGCCGGAGAATTTTCTCCGCCTGCACATTGCCCGCGCAGCAGAGCACCATGTTCTGCGGATGATAAAACAGGTCATGGCAGGTATAGAGCATCTCCGGTGTGATCTGCATGATGCTCTCCTCTGTCCCGAGTACGTCCGTATGTACCGGATGCTCCGGATACAGCCCGCCGAGCAGCTGGAAAAAGACCTGATCGGCAGGATCGTCCAGACATTCCCGCAGCTCCTGTGCAATGATGCCGCGCTCCTTTTCCACACTTTCCTTTGTGAAATATGGCTGCTGGACGAATTCCAGCAGGAGCGCCAGCGCCTCGTAAAAATGCTGCTGTGTCTGGAAATAATAGACCGTGCGGTCAAAATCGGTATAGGCATTGTCCCGCGCACCGAGGCTGCTGAACGCTGCCGAGATGCTGCTTTCGGGATTCTCAAACAGCTTGTGCTCCAGATAATGCGCGATCCCGGCGGGCATCTCCGTGAAATCGGCATCGCCCGTGCAGCGGAATGCTCTGTGGACCGAGCCGAACCGGATCCCGAACTGCGCGTAGGATGTGCTGAATTCCGGCATCTCCATGACGCGGATCTCCAGTCCGCTGTCGTGCAGCATCCGGATACAGACATCCCCTGTGCAGGGATCGGTCAGGCGGGTGATCTCAGCCGGCATCCGGCACCGCCTCCTCTCCGTCCTCTGCCCGCAGCAGACAGACCGTGTGCAGTCTGAGCTGCTTTGCGGCCTCCGCGATCTGTTCGCGGGTGACCTGCCGCATCGCCTCTGCGAGCATTGCGGGCGTGCGCGGATCGTTTCTTCTGTGCATCGCCGCAGCCGATGCCGCCAGAGAGTCCGGCGCATCCTGTACGGCTGCCGCGTGATATTCGTATTGCAGCACTGCCTGCTGCATCATCTCCGCCGGGAACTGCCCGGTTTGCAGGGCGCGGATCTGTTCGGCGGCAGCGGCCTGCACGGCCTCCGCCTGTTCCGCGTCAATGC
The DNA here is from genome assembly GCA_017561965.1 of Oscillospiraceae bacterium. Taxonomy (GTDB): domain Bacteria; phylum Bacillota; class Clostridia; order Oscillospirales; family Ruminococcaceae; genus Firm-04. The sequence goes on along the minus strand of JAFZBC010000198.1, from coordinate 2,648 downwards.
CGCAGTCGATCGTCAGCGTATGCTTGAAGCCCGAGCTTTGCAGCGCACAGTAATAGCAGAGCCCCTGCTTCTCCCGCAGGTTCAGGAACAGCAGGGATTCCGAGATCCCGCCGAGCACGCCGCAGAGAACGGCAAGCACCTCCCGCGGAATATCGTCATAGCGGTATACCAGCACGAGCTTGCTCTGCTCCAGCGGCATGAATGCCGTCTTGCAGACGGGTTCTGTCCGCGGCTGCACCGGAGCTGCAAAGGAGAAGATCTCCGGCTCCCTGCGGATGCTGTTCATTGCGTTCAGCACCGCATCCCGGATCTCCGGTTTCGGCTCCGGCATCACGCAGATAATGTCCGTGAAGGATGTCCGCAGGATCTCCTGCCAGACCTGATACGCCTGCTCCGGCGTGATGCATTCGGCATATTCCCGGCTGCCGTGGACGGAAATGGCAGCGGGCGTTCCGCTGTAAGCCGCTTCCGCCGCCTGCTGCAAGGCGTATTCGCGCTTGTCGTTGCAGGCGCAGTCGATGTCATCGAGCAGATTCTGCTTGCAGATCCGGAAGGCCGGATCCAGGAATGCGCCGTTTGCCGCATTCGGATGCAGCAGACAGCCGAGCACAAGCTCCAGCATCTGCGCGGTGATCTGTTCGCCGTCCAGCGCATAGCGGTCATCGAGCCACGAGGCCGTAAAGACCAGCGCGGCGTCATCCCCGCAGAGCGTCAGCTTGGCTGAAAGATCCGCCGCGTACAGCGATTCCAGCCGCAGCGAAAGCGCCGCGTGATCCGGATACGCTTCGGACGAGGCCGTCAGCAGATCGGTCAGCAGCGCATGCACCGGCGCTGTTTCCGGCGTTCTGTGTACATAAAAATGCAGCGTCAGCAGACAGCTGCGGAATTTCGGGCTGCAAAGCCCGGTATATCGGATCCCGTTTCCGGTGTATTCCGGACAGTCCGGAACGGGATATGCAGTCTTATTCATCGTCATGCGGATCATCCGGCTCCGTTTCGTCATCATTCTGCGCATCCGGCGCATCGCTCTGCAACGCGCAGATCTGCCATGTTCCGTGATCCTGCTGCATGGTAAACACCGGATTCCGGACGACCGGCGCATCGGTCTGATACCATGCGGGCTGTTCCGACCTGCAAACGGCGCTTACCGTATACAGCCCGTTCTGCTCCGTGCAGCTTACTACCTCCGGCAGATTGGCGAAATAACGCGGATCCGCCGGCAGCAGATAGCTGTCCTGATCCGCATCGTAATAAAACCGCAGCGCATCGGTAAAACCGATCGTGCGGTACTGCGGCTTCCTTGCGGTGCCGAATCTGGCATTGCCCGCCGCTGCGATATCCGCAGCAGGCACGGTGCAGAGGTTCGTGTCCGTCGGATGCTCGCTGAGTCTGCCGTCTGTGATATACGCCCAGACGGCCGCTGTCAGGAACTGCTCGTCGGTCAGCTCCTCCGGCGAGGAAAAGGACGGCATATCCATGATGCAGAGCGGCAGGATGCACTGTGTCAGCGCTGCGTTTTTTTCAGCCTTGTGCGCCTTTGCCGCTTTGGATACAGCGGAGATCAGCGAAGCAGCGCCGATGCACGCAAAGACCAGCAGTACCAGTCCGACCGCAGCATCCCGCAGACGGATGCTGCGCAGCAGATCCGCTTTTTTCGCGGGCGCCGCTGCTGCCTGCGGTGCAGGTGAAGGCTCCGGTGCAGGCTGCGCCGGGACGTCGTAGATGCGGCGTACACGTTTCGCGGCATCGGCAGACTGCCGCCGCACCGGAACCGGCTTTGCAGCCTGCTTTCCGGCAGCGCGTCTGCGCTGCTGCCTCCGGACGGCAACAGAAACCGGCACCGGCTGCTTTTCCGGTGCGGTTTCCGGCTTTTTTTCATGCCGGAGCTGATCGAGCATCTCGTCCAGCTCCCGATCTGAAAGTGCCATTTGTCAGCGGATCTGGCCGTCGCCGTTGATCAGATACTTCACAGATGTCAGCTCGTAAAGCCCCATCGGGCCGCGGGCGTGGAGCTTCTGCGTGGAAATGCCGATCTCCGCGCCGAAGCCGAATTCTCCGCCGTCTGTAAAGCGGGTGGAGGCGTTGACGTACACCGCCGCCGCATCGACCTCCCGCTGGAATTTTTCGGCATGTTCAAGGGACTTTGTCACGATACATTCGCTGTGATTCGTGCCGTATTTCGAGATGTGCGCGATCGCTTCATCCACACTGTCCACGATCTTCACTGCAAGCTGATAATCCAGGTATTCCGTAGCCCAGTCCTCGTCATTCGCGGGAATGACGCATTCCCCGAGCACCGCCTGTGTTCCGGCATCGCCGTGCAGCGTGACGTTATGCGCATCCAGGCGCGCTTTCATCATCGGCAGGAACTTTGCCGCGGCATCGCGGTGAACCAGCACGGTTTCAATCGCATTGCACACAGAGGGGCGCTGCGTTTTGCCGTTGTCCACGATGTTGACCGCCATTTCCAGGTCTGCGGAATCGTCCACATAGACATGGCAGTTGCCGACGCCGGTCTTGATGACCGGAACAGTCGCGTTTTCCGCAACGGCATTGATGAGCCCTGCGCCGCCGCGGGGGATCAGCACGTCAAGGTACTCCGACAGCTTCATCAGCTGGTTGGAGGATTCGCGGGAGGTATCCGGCAC
>JAFZBC010000197.1:0-3221 GCA_017561965.1 Oscillospiraceae bacterium | reverse complement strand
GTTTGCATTTTTCCGCAAAATATGCTATACTGTACCATATATGACATTCGGGGAACGGGGGTTCAAAGCATGGCACATATTCTTGTGATTGACGATGACGCCGACATCGGCAACCTGCTGGAGGAAACACTGACCGCGCAGGGATACACGGTTTCGCGGGCATATTCCGGCACCGAAGCGCTCCTTCGGCTGGAGGCGCAGAAGCCGGATCTGGTGCTGCTGGATCTGATGCTGCCGGGGCTTTCCGGCGAGCAGCTTCTGCCGCAGATCAAGGGGATCCCGGTCATCATCGTCAGCGCAAAGATTGATATGGAAAACAAGGTATCGCTGCTGCTGGGCGGCGCCGCGGATTATATCACCAAGCCGTTTCATATGAAGGAGCTGCTGGCGCGCGTTGCGGTACAGCTTCGCGGAAGAACAACGAATCCCGCTGCGGCGCAGAGCTTTGCAGACCTGACACTCAGCGGGGACGCGCCGCTGGTTTCGGTCTGCGGCAGCGACATCCGCCTGACGCGCACGGAGCACGCAATCTTAAAGCTGCTGCTGCGCAATGCAGAACAGGTTGTGACGAAATCCGCCGTGCTCGATCAGATTGCGCCGGATACACCGGACTGCACGGAAACCTCATTGAAGCAGCATATCAGCAATCTCCGCAGAAAGCTCCGCGCCGCGGGCAGCGTATGCAATATCGAAGCGGTCTGGGGCATCGGCTTCCGGCTGCATCAGGAATAACGCAAAATCTTTACGGAATCTTTACGGTTTTGCTGACCGTTTTCTTTACACTTCTGTGATATGATGAAAACAGAAGGAGGGATCCATATGGATTATGTACTGACAACCAATGCAATTTCCAAGCGTTACGGCAAAAACAAGGCACTTGATGCACTCACGATGCACATTCCGAAGGGCGCGGTCTACGGCTTCGTCGGCAGAAACGGCGCCGGAAAGACCACCACGATCCGAGTGATCTGCGGCTTGCAGGAGCCGACCGAGGGCGACTACATGCTCTACGGCGTCAGTTCGAAGGAGGCGGCGATTTTCGATGTGCGCAAGCGGATCGGCGCGGTCGTGGAAAAGCCCGCATTTTACGGTGACCTCTCCGCGAAGAAGAATCTCGAAATGCAGTATACGCTGCTGGGAATGCCGTCCTTTGAGGGCATCGACGCGCTGCTGAAGCTGGTCGGCCTTGCCGATACCGGAAAGAAAAAAGCGCGGAACTTCTCGCTCGGCATGAAGCAGCGGCTCGGCATTGCGATGGCGCTGTGCGGCAAGCCGGATTTCCTGATCCTCGACGAACCGGTCAACGGTCTGGATCCGCAGGGCATCATCGAGATCCGCGAGCTGATCCTCAAGCTGAACCGTGAGAAGAATATCACGGTGCTGATCTCCAGTCACATTCTGGACGAGCTTTCCCGTCTGGCGACGCATTACGGCTTCATTGATAAGGGACATCTTGTGCAGGAGATCAGTGCGGCGGAGCTGGAAAAGAAATGCCGCAAATATCTGCATGCGGTCGTCAGCGATACCGCACTGCTGGCGCGCGCGCTGGAACCGACCGGCACGGACTATGAAATTCTCTCGGAGCAGACCGCGAACCTCTACGGCGAATTCCGCATCTCGGAGCTGACAAAGCTGCTGGATGCAGCAGGCTGCGAACTGATCTCCGTGACAGAGCAGGAGGAAAGCCTCGAAAATTACTTCATCAATCTGGTCGGGGATCCGAGCCAGGAGGGGGGCGCTTCCAAATGAGAGTGCTTCTGAAAACGAATCTTCGCCGGTATTTCACACACCCGCTGTTCTGGCTTGCAATGCTCTTTTCCGCCGGTGCCGGTGTGATGGAAGTGTATTTTTCCCTCGGGTCGGATCTGTTCCTGATGCTCGATGATTTTACCTTTCTGCTTGTCCTGTTTGCACAGGCGATCCTGCTCGCTGTGATCGTAACCTCGCAGTACAAGGACGGCGTGTTCCGGAACAAGGTCATCGCGGGCAATCCGAAGGGGCGCATTTTTCTTGCGGAGCTGCTGGCCGCACTGCCGGTTTCTGCGGCGCTGTTTGCTGCCTGTATGCTGCCGATCTGCATCATGGCATACCGGCCGCTCCGGGAGCTTCCGGCTGCGCGGCTGCTTGCCGCCGCAGGTGTGCTGCTGCTGATCTTTTTCTCCTTTGCAGCACTGACGGTCTTTCTCTGCTCGCGGATGCGCGGACGGATCCTCGCCATGATCCTGTGCTTCGGCGCGGTCTTTCTGCTGTATGCACTCAGCTATACCTGCAATGATTACCTGCACGCGCCGGAAATGCTGGAGATCGTGCTGGATGACCCGAGCACGGACGGCTCAGTTTCCGTGACATCCACCGGGCAGCGTTACAGTTCGGTTCACGTTGCGATGCCGCCCGAAACCGGCGCACACTGGAACGCAGAGGACCAGCTTGTGGATCAGAGCGGCAACCTGCTTGACCTTTACGGCGAACCGCTTGATCCGATGTACAAGCCGATCGTGCGGATCTCTCCGAATCCGCAGTATGTCAGCGGCCCCGCGCGGATCATCCTGAGTGTGATCGACTGCCTGAACCCGGTCCGCCCGCTGGATGCTGCAACTGCGCAGTATTGTTACGAAAAGAATGCAGACACGACGGCCGAAATGCTGAAACAGGATCAGCAGTACCGCGATTTGCAGTTTGAACTGCTCCCGCAGTATCTGCCGTGGCAGCTTGGCGTGTTTGCGGCGCTCGGAATCCTCGGCTGGCTTCTGTTCCGGAGAAAGGAGCTGGTCTGAATGAAGCATCTGCTGAAAACCGATCTCCGGCGCTTTCTGACGCACCCGCTGTTCATCGGCATTCTCATCATGTACGCCGTCAGCCATGTGTATATGCTTTTGCAGCTGATTATCATTAACCGTTCGCGGTTCCATGTCGATCCGATGCTCTGCATGGCAGTTATCATGATCCAGTCTGCGCTGCTGTCCCTGCTGATTACAACGCAGCACAAGGACGGCATCCTCCGCTGCAAGATGATCGCGGGCTACTCCAGGCGGCAGATCTTCCTTTCGGCGCTGCTCGCTGCCGGGGCGGTTTCCCTGATCCTGTATATCGCGTTTCTTCCGGCAGCGCTGCTGGTCGCATACGATCCCGTCCGGGAGATCCCGCGGCATTATCTCATTACGGCTGCTGTCAGCATTCTGCTGATGCATCTCTGCACCGCGGCGGTCAATGTCACGCTGAGC
>JAFZBC010000196.1:0-1504 GCA_017561965.1 Oscillospiraceae bacterium | reverse complement strand
GATGATTTTGCGGAAAAGGGAACCGGCTACTGCATCATGCAGGACGGTGTCCCGGCGGCATGGGCGTTCTCCGCAGCGGTCAGCAGCCGGGAAACGGATATCGGCGTCGAAACGCATGAAAATTACCGCAGACGCGGGTTTGCGTTTGCGGCGGCATCGGCCATGATCCGGGATACGCTGCTGCGCGGAAAGCAGCCGGTCTGGGCGTGCCACGCAGAGAATACCGGCTCACGGAAACTCGCGGAGGCACTTGGATTCTCGGTGTGCGGGCAGTGCACGACAGTCAGGAGGCGCAGCGAATGACGAACGGTCTGATAATACGGGAAAACACCTTCACCGCAGCGGAATATATCGAGCTGTGGGAATCGGTCTGGAGCGGCGCACCGGCCTTTGAGCAGGTAGAAAAGGCGCTTGCGAACAGCGTGTACCGCGTCGGCATTTACGACGGGGACAAAATTGCGGCAATGGCGCGGATGATCGGCGACCTCGGCCTGTGCTATTACATCAAGGACGTGATCGTGCGGCCGGAGTATCAGGCACACGGCGTTGGAAGAATGTTGCTCAACAGACTGCTGACATTCATCCGTGAAAACGGTGTGCCGGGAACAGATATTGCCGTCGAGCTCTGTGCAATGCCGGATAAAATGCCTTTTTACGCAAAATTCGGATTTGCTGCGAATGAAGCACAGCGGATGCGCCTGATGCTCCGCGCAGGAGAAACAGCATGACAAATCAGGAAATTCTTGCGGCTGCAATGCGGCAGTCGGCCATCGACCTCGGCTGTGAGCCGCATGATTTTACCCGCACAGAACCGGTCATCGTGACGACCGGCATCTCACAGAATGCAAGGAAATATCTGAAACAGCCGTATGCGGCATATTTCGTCAGCTACGGCAGCAATATCGTCGCATCGGTTTCGCCGGCGCTGCGCAGCACCGTGCAGGATTATCTTGCGAAATATCCGCTTGTGCATACGTTTGAGCCGCCGCATATGCATGTACTGCAAGCAGCGCTTGCACCGCTCGGATACGGCATCTGTACAACGTCGGAATACTGGCTGCCGGATGTGAACGCTGTCCGGCAACTGGAATGCGAATATGAGATGCGCGTACTCACGCAAAAGGATTTCGCGGAATTATATCGGCCGGAGTGGTCAAATGCACTGTGCGAAAAGCGCGCAGAACTGGATGTTCTGGGCGTCGGCGCATACGACGGGAACAAGCTCGTCGGACTGGCGGGATGTTCTGCGGACTGTGAAAACATGTGGCAGATCGGCGTGGACGTGCTGCCGGACTACCGAAGAAAAGGCATCGCGTCAGCAGTCACAAGCCGTCTGACATCGGAAATCTTAAAGCGCGGCAAAGTACCGTTTTACTGCTGCGCATGGTGCAATCTTGCTTCGGCGCGCAATGCAGTCAAAAGCGGATTCCGGCCCGCGTGGACAGAAATGGATGTCCGCAGCATGGAGAAAATTGCAGCAATGAATGCTGTGTAAATACAGGCG
>JAFZBC010000195.1:0-1715 GCA_017561965.1 Oscillospiraceae bacterium | reverse complement strand
GTGCAGCTGGAATGCGGACATTATGTTCATGCAGAAGAACCGGAAACAGTCAGCGCGGAAATCCGCAGCTTTCTCAGTGAAATACAGTGAGGTACGCTTATGGCAATTATTTTACGGCTTGACCGCGTCATGGCTGACCGGAAAATGAGCCTCAACGAGCTGAGCGAGAAGGTCGGCGTCAGCAATGTCAATCTCTCCAAGCTGAAAACAGGCAAGGTCAGTGCCATCCGCTTTTCAACACTCAACGCAATCTGTACGGCGCTGCACTGTCAGCCGGGGGATATCCTCGAATTTACCGAGGATAACGCATAACGGATCACACAGCAAACAAGACGCGGCAGGAATCTGGATCCCGGATTCCTGCCGCGTGTTTCATCTGAATCTGTCTGTGCGCAGGATGTCCCCTGTTGCTGTGCCGAACCGCTGCTTACTCTGCGGATCCGTCCGCTTCTGCCGCTTCCTCCTCCGGCTGCTCCTCGGAAACCGGAATCGGCTGCATCATGACCTCGACGCGCGGATGGCCCTCTCCATCCTTCTCGATCATCCAGACCTTGTCCATGATGATCGGGGATGTCGGAACAGACATCTCGCCGGTCATGCTCATGGTGCGCTCCACCTTCAGGAAGCTGTCCACGACCTCCATGCCTTCCGTGACCTCGCCGAATGCGGCATAATCGCCGTCCAGCCACTCTGCGCATTTGTCAACATAGCAGATGAAGAACTGGCTCGATGCGCTGTTCGGATCCTGGCTGCGCGCCATGGAAACAACACCGCGCTGATGCGACAGCGTATTGTTCACGCCGTTGGATTTGAACTCGCCCTTGATCGTCTTTTCGCTGCCGCCGGTACCGTTGCCGCTCGGGTCGCCGCCCTGCGCCATAAAGTCATCCATCACGCGGTGGAAGGTCAGGCCGTTGTAGAAGCCATCCTTCACAAGGCTCTGGAAGTTCTTGCATGTGATCGGTGCAACATCCGGATACAGCGTGATAATAAACGCATTCTCTCCGACAACGGCATTCGGAACCTGCTCAACCTGCTCCGCACCGCAGCCGGACACAAAGGTCAGCATCAGCATGGACGCTGCACAGATTGCTGTTTTCTTAAAATTCATTTGAAACCTCTCCTTTTGATGATTACTGTATAGAAACGCGGTTTCCGCGGTTTCCTCCTTCTGATTCCTGCTTACACGGTAAATTCCGCGTATTCGTCCTCGACCGGCTCCTGCTCCTCCAGCGTCGTCGGCGCATAGGTGAAGCCAGCCTCACCGCCGAGCAGTCCGGCGACCGTGCTGCCCGGGTGCTGCTGCATGATGTCCAGCACCTCGATAAAGTCACGGATGACCTCGCGCGGCGTCAGATTGCTGTCTGCGCCGATCCGGCCGTACTCGATCTTGATAAAGGCATCCATATCCGCTGCCGTGACGATCTGCTGATAGTCATACAGCACGGCATGAATCTCTGCCAGTTTCTCCACCAGAATGCGCATTTCCGCATAGCTCAGCGGCTCCAGCCGGATTATCGGTGCGTGCAGATTGTTCTGACCGTCGCAGTATTTGCCGTCCACCAGACGCGATTTCAGCGCCTCGTAGCTGTAAATGCCGCGGTGCGGATCCTCCATGCACTGCGGCGTTCCGCACATCACAATGCCGAGATACTGCGCTTTGCCCTGCATCGTATCGTTATACATGGTCAGGATCTTTTCATAGTTCTTCTCGC
>JAFZBC010000194.1:0-8078 GCA_017561965.1 Oscillospiraceae bacterium | reverse complement strand
CGGTTCGCTGATCTGGGCGATGATTTCGCGCTTCCATTCGTATGATCTCCGCACCTCGCTGCTCGGATATTCCGGTCACGAGGAGGGCTGGTTTGCGCTGCTGATGTATGCCGGTATCTTCTATCTCGGCACCATGGTGCGCGGAAAGGCTGACCGTGAACGCTTTGTCAGACGGCTCATGGGCTTCGGCATCGCGCAGGGCGTCGTCGGCCTGATTCAGGCGCTGCCGTTTGTGGATTATATTGATCCTTCCAAGGGGCTGAACCCTTACCGCAATATTGATCCGCTGCTGTACTGGAATGTGCGCCTTCCGGCCGGTATGACCGACAGCCCGATCAACTATGCGATGATGCTCGGTATGGTCGGTGCGGCTGCCGTTCCTGCGGCGATGCTCTCTGAAGAGAAAAAGACACGCGTGCTTGCGAAGATCTGCCTGTTCCTCTCTGTGGTGATGTCTTTGAAAACGCAGACGGTTGCAGGACTGATTGCAGGATTCGGACTTCTGCTGCTGACGCTGATTATGGCCGCTGCCAAGCGGAAAACCGCGTTCAGCAAGGCCGCGCCCTGCGTTCTGACGTTTGCTGCGGTGATCCTTGCGGCGGGCTGGATCTATGCCTCCCCGCGCATCAATCAGACCTATTTCCACCCGGACCGCACCGAGCTTTCCGATAAGCGCTGGCCGAAGGGCATCATGGTGAGGGGCTGGGAAGACGACGTTTCCGATGTGGTTCTGGAGAATGCGTTTGTGTTCGACAAGAACACAGACGGCAAGACCTATCCGGCGCTGTATGACGGCGGCATCGTGTGGGACAACGGTTATTACAGACTGTTCAATATCGGCGCATATACACCGTTCAAGGAGCATGACTTTGAGATCTATGACGCGTTCTCTGTTCTGCGGTATTGCTGGGAGCAGGGTGTGCGTGCCGTGAAAATCGACCCGCTGCTCGGCGTCGGGCCGGACAATTTCGTTTACACGCAGCTGAAAACCAGCTATGATATTTCCGGTAATCCGAACTCGGTGGATGCGCCGTACAACGAATATCTGTATATTGCGGGAACACGCGGCATTCCTTCGCTGCTGATGCATCTGGCGCTGGTTGTGTGCTGCTTTGTGCTCGCATGGAAGCGCAGAAAGAACGGCAGCAGCTGGATCCGGCTCTCCGCGTGCTGCGCGGCGGTGCTGTATCTGCTGACGGCGATTGTCGGTACGTCCGTGCTGACGGTAGTCCCTGTATTCTTTGCGCTGCTCGGTCTGACAGCAGCGGATCCGCTCGCGGAAACCGAAAAAGCGGCTGCGCCTGCCGATCCGGAAAAGGCTGAGAAAAAGAATAAAAAGGACAAAAAAGCAAAATGATACAAAAAGCGGCGGATCTCCGGATCTGCCGCTTATTTTATCGCGCTGTATCAAAAGTTTTGGTCGAGCTTTTTCAAAAGCTCGCGGGTTGAGGGCAGCGCCCTCGTCGCCGTCCGCAGACGGCGAAATCCCCCGCAGAGGTCCCCATTCCTGAGTCGTATCCGCGAAGGGGATACCGCATTATATATATCCCTGATTAGCTACTCCCTTTTCCAGCGAATCTCTTGCATTTTTTTGCATAATATGATATAATAGAATGGACTAAATATGGAGGTGACCGGTTTGCGGATTCTCGGCATTGATCCGGGCTACGCGACTGTCGGGTTCGGCGTGGTGGACTATCAGGGCATGGACTTCAAAACCGTCGAATACGGCGCGATCCTGACACCTGCCCATACGGATTTCGGCGGGCGCCTTGCGCAGATCTATGAGGACATGTGCTATATCCTCAAAACGCATACCCCGCAGGTTCTCTCAATCGAAAAACTCTATTTCAACACGAACAAGACGACCGGCATTCTGGTCGCGGAGGCGCGCGGCGTCATTCTGCTGGCTGCGGCGCAGTACGGCGTGCCGGTGTTTGAATATACGCCGCTCCAGGTGAAATCCGCGGTTGTCGGTTACGGCAAGGCGGAAAAGCCGCAGGTGATGGATATGACGCGCAGAATTCTGCATCTCAGTCAGATCCCGAAGCCGGACGATGCGGCGGATGCGCTGGCACTGGCGATCTGCCACGGGCACTGTGCCAAGCCGGATTATTGAGTAAACGGAGGAATCATCAGTGATAGATCATATTCGCGGCACGGTTTGCCACAAGGAGCCGGATCTCGTCGTGATCGAATGCGGCGGTGTCGGCTATGCGTGCAGAACCAGCGTGCAGACGGCGGCGTCTGTCGGCGCGGTGGATACCGAAGCGCTGCTCTATACGCGGCTGACCGTCCGGGAGGACGAGGTGGCACTGTACGGCTTCGGGACACGGAGCGAGCGCAGCTGCTTTGATCAGCTGACCGCAGTATCCGGTATCGGCCCGAAGGCTGCGCTGGCGATTCTTTCCGATTTTACGCCCGATCGCTTTGCGCTGGCCGTTGCGTCGGGGGATTATAAGCAGTTTACGGCAACAAAGGGCATCGGGACAAAGACCGCACAGCGGATTGTCCTGGAACTGAAGGATAAGGTTGCGAAGGCCGTCAGGACGGAGGGAATCCCTGCGGCGCCGGTCTTTGCGGGCGGCGGCAGTCTGGATGAGGCGATGTCCGCACTCCAGGTGCTCGGTTATTCGCAGGGCGAGGTCGCTGGCGTGCTGGCGGTGCTGGATCCGTCGCTGCCGTCCTCGGAGCTGATCCGTCTTGCCCTGATGCAGCTCGGAAAAAACATGCTCGGATGATGAACGGGCAACAGACATACGGATCCGCAGAACGGATCCATGAAGCAGGAGGTTCAGAATGAAACAGAAACTGATTTTTGCAGCAGCGCTGCTGATGCTCTGCACGCCGGTGCTGACGGCCTGTGCGGGCAAGCCGCAGCAGGGTGATTCCGCTGTCAGCGCGGATGCTTCGCAGCAGGATGCACCCCTGCAAAACGATCCTGACGGCGTTGACAGCATCGCAACCGTGCAGGATGAAGACGATCTCAAGGCAGCGACCAAGGTGCTGACGGAATTCTGCAAGGGATGCAAAAAGAATCAGACGGAGGTGCTGGAGCAGAAATCCAACATTGCGCTGGTTCCGCAGTTTGCCGCTGTGACCGGCGATGCCCCGACGGCAGAAACAATGAAGGAAATGCATGACAACATGATTGCGGCGTATTGCCGTATGGAGGATTATAAAATCACCGAGGGCGCTCTGAATATCGCCGCGCTTGAAACCTATGCGAATTACCGCAGTGAGATGCAGGAGATCAGCGAAATGCTGCGGGAAACCGGTGAAACCGCAACCGCAGAGGCCGCGGAGCAGCTGTTCTATCCGATCAGCAAGATCTATTCATTCAGTGTGGCAGTAGAATCCAACGGGGAAAGCACACCGCAGAAAATGTATGTGATCCAGGGGACGGACGGCAGCTGGACGGTCGATCTCGGCCTGCTTCAGTCCATGGTCGATTATATGAGCGTTTCCAAGGTCAGCATTGCAAATAAGACTGCCGAGGAACTGAAAGATGTTCTGGAAACCGCGCTGACGGATATGGATGCCGAGGATATGGGCATCAGCAAGCTCAGCGGTGAATATCATTTTGACGGCGCTTCTCTGACTCCGGCGGACGGCCGCGAGGACAAGACGAAAGAGGAAATCGCCCTTGCGCAGAAGACGCTGTCTTATTACGAAGATCTCCCGCATACGCCGCATGTGTATTTCCGTCTGGACAAGGGCAGTGTGACTTCGCTGGCGGTGCAGATTGATTTCCGGGAGATCCCGTATTACGGCACATGGCCGACTGCGGTCGATGAGCATTATATGTATTATTTTGCTACTATTGACGATGCGATGAAATTTGCAGCGGGTGAATACGAATCCGCAGCACCGTTCTGAGAAACTGTTTTCTGACGGAATACAGATAGAAAAAGGAGGATTGTTCCATGAATCTTGATGATTTGCTGAAGGAAGCCATCACAAAGCCGGAGAAGCGTTCTCTGTTTCTCCAGATGCTGATTAAGAGCGACGTCTATGTCATCTGCAAGCAGCCTGTGAAGCAGGATGATGTCAACGGCGGCATTTCCATGGAGCTGGTGACGACGCAGAACCCTGACGGCGACATCTTTATCCCGTTTTTCACAAGCTACCGTTCGCTCCAGCAGTTTGCCAAGCGTTACGTCAACTGCTACCGGCTGAACTGCCTGCGACTGTTTGATCTGATCCAGTCTGCGAATGCCGTGCTCAACCCGAATTCCTACGGGAAGGAATTTTCCTCGCAGGAGATCAAGAGCATCCTCATGGTCGCAAGAAATCTGAATATTCCTGCCATCTCCATGAAGGAGGAGGAAACGATTGAATACAGAAAATGCGACCGGAACGTCGATCATCTCCTCCGCCCGATTACAAGATATCTCGCAAGGCAGGCAAACGTCGATGCCTGCTATCTGGTCGAAATGATCCGCGGCTGCGAAAAGCCGCAGACGCTGTTCGTCTTTGATATGAGCGGCAACACGCGCAAGCTGTTCTTCCCGCTTTCCAAGTATCTGCAAAGCTATACGAAATCCGGCGATTCGCTCGTGTTCATCAGTCTGGAGGAACAGGCTGCGAAGAAAGCTGTCCAGGGTATTGATCCGTTTTATGTGCGCAAAAAGCGCTTCTTTGAGCGCTGATTGACAAAATGCATGACGCTGAAACCGAAAGGAGTCTGAACTATGCCGCCTCAGGGACGTCCGACAAGCTCGCATTCTTCCCGGCCTATGTCCGGTTCTTCACATTCTTCACACGGCGGAATGCACCATTCTTCACCGCCCTCACATCACGGCGGGATGCATCATTCCCCGCCGCCGCATCACGGCGGGTTCCACCATTCCCCGCCGCCTCCGCATCACGGCTACCACAGACCGCCGCGTCCGTATCATTCCGGCGGATACAGCGGCCCGAACGATTACCGGTACGGCGGAAATTCCTGCCTGGGCGGGTGCATCACGCTGTTTTCCTTTATTGCCCTGCTGATCTTTATCGGGTTTGCCGTCCGCTGGGCGATGAACCGCAATGACAACAAGCCTGACAATCAGCCTGCATCCGGTTACAGCCAGAATACAGAGCACCATGATCCGATCTATGTGACGCCGCTTGGACGTGAGGTATCATGGTCGGATCGGTATGACGCCTACTATGACAAGGAAACGGACTGCTACTTCTTCCTGAACACGAAGATGAATCCGGAGATCTGGCAGTACTGGTATGAGGGAACCTCCTCCAATTACGGCAAATACGGCTGGATGGAGTGGGATGGCCGCGAATCCAAATGGTATGTGCAGACCGGCAAGAACAAGTGGGAGATCCTCCCGGAGGATCAGCTCCAGACGTATTTCTGGCATTTTGACTGATTTATAAGAACAGAAAGGACGTAATACGATGCCTCCAAGCCGTAAACCGACAAGTTCACATTCTTCGCGCCCTTCCAGACCTTCGGGCAGCTCGCATCATTCCTCGCATTCGAGCCACAGTTCATATCACCGCCCGTCGTCACATTCGAATCACAGTTCCTATCACCGTCCGCCGCATCATTCCGGATACAGCAGTTCTTCCGGCGGCGGGTTCTTCTCCGGCATGTTGCTCGGCAGCCTGCTTTCAAATCGTGAGCAGGCGCAGGACCGCAGCACAACTGTGATCAATCAGCAGATCGTGACAGCGCCGCAGCCGAAGCTGTACGAGTGTCCCTATTGCCTCGGCAGAGTGACGGGAACGCCCTCTGCGGACGGACTGAGCGCACTGACCTGTCCGAACTGCGGCGGTGTGCTGTCGGAGGCGAATGCAATCGCGCAGCCGGATCCGGTGCAGCAGACTTATTCGCAGCCGACACAGACATATTCATCTTCGCCGGATACGAGCATCCGTGCGTATCCGAATCAGCCCTCGCTGGGGGAAAAACTCAAATCCTGCATTACGACGGTCATTGGCCTGGCAATCGTCGGTCTGATCTGCGGCGGAATCTTCTGGGGGCTGTCCCGCAGTCAGAATCACAGCACCCCGCAGCAGGGATATTATGAGGAATATCACGAGGATTATGCCCCCGGCGGGCATGAGGACAGCATCTATGTGGATGTGCTCGGCCGCACCGTTTACTGGGATAACGAATACGACATGTACTACGATCCGGGTACGGACTGCTACTTCTTCATGAATTACGACATGGATCCGCCTGTCTGGCAATACTGGTTCGAGGGCGTTTCCTCGAAGTACGGTGAGAAATACGGCTGGCTGGAGTGGGATTACAATGAGCGCTGCTGGTATGTCCAGAAAAGCAAGAGCTCATGGGTAAAGCTCCCGGAGAATGAATATACGGAATGGCTTTGGCATATG
This sequence comes from Oscillospiraceae bacterium, assembly GCA_017561965.1. Lineage (GTDB taxonomy): Bacteria > Bacillota > Clostridia > Oscillospirales > Ruminococcaceae > Firm-04. Next base: position 1,730 of record JAFZBC010000194.1, on the reverse strand, counting down.
GACTGAAGCCGCGATCGGAGATAAACAAAACATGATTCAAACTGGAAACCCTGTGTTTGAGGAGGATGGGCGCATCGCCAGCCCGGAGGCCATTCCGGCTGACGGCGATCTGGAGCTGTCCCTCCGTCCGAAAACCTTGCAGGATTATATCGGGCAGGATCAGGTCAAGCAGAATCTTGCGGTGTATATCGAAGCAGCAAGACGCCGCGGCGAGCCGCTTGACCATGTGCTGCTGTACGGCCCGCCCGGCCTCGGCAAAACGACGCTTTCCGGCATCATTGCGCATGAGCTGGGCGTGAACCTGCGTGTCACCTCCGGCCCTGCGATCGAGAAGCCCGGCGATCTTGCCGCGCTGCTGACGAATCTCGGCCGCGGCGATGTGCTCTTTGTGGATGAAATTCACCGGCTGTCCCGTGCCGTGGAGGAGATTCTCTATCCGGCACTGGAGGACAGAGCGCTTGATATTATGATCGGCAAGGGGCCGTCTGCACGGTCGATCCGTGTGGATTTGCAGCCGTTTACGCTGGTCGGCGCGACAACGAGAGCCGGTCAGCTTTCCGCACCGCTCAGGGATCGCTTCGGCATTGTGCAGCGTCTTGAGCTTTACACGCCGGAGCAGCTCTGCGACATCATCCGCAGAAGTGCGATGCTGCTTGACATTCCCTGCGAAACGGACGGCGCGATGGAGCTTGCAAAGCGCTCCCGCGGAACCCCGCGTATCGCAAACCGTCTGCTCAGACGCGTCCGCGATTTTGCCGATGTGCTCGGCAGCGGCGTGATTGATGTGAAAACAACGCGTGAGGCGCTGGAGCGTCTGGAGATTGACGAGCTCGGCCTGGACAAGCTCGATCACCGGATGCTCGATATGATGATCCGCGGCTATCACGGCGGCCCGGTCGGACTGGAAACGCTGGCTTCGGCAATCGGTGAGGAGGCTGTCACACTGGAGGACGTCTGCGAGCCGTATCTGATGCAGCTCGGTATGCTGGCAAGGACGCCGCGCGGCAGATGTGCGACACAGCTTGCGTATCAGCATCTCGGTTATCAGACCGATGACAGTGTGATCGGACAGCAGTATTCGCTGTCGGATATGATGTGATCTCTGATTTTGAAGAAACAGGAGGGGACTATGAGCTTCTTCTCTCGGCGCAATCTCAGATACAATCAGAAGATACCGCTTCCGGAGGGCCTGATCAACGGTCAGGCACTGGGGGCGGTATCCGGTATGAAATTCGGACTGTCCAACATGAGCCGCAGCGGCTGCGAGGTCATTGCCGTTTACAACGCGCTGCTGCTGCATCATAAACCGGCACACTTTCTGGAAATTGCCCGGTATATGGAGCGGTTCCGCGTTCTGGCGGGCTTCTGGGGCGCAAATTTTTTTGCGCTCGGACACTGCATGAAGCATTTCGGCCTGCAAACAGACCGTGTGCGGCATCCCGAACAGGTGCGGGATGCACTGATGGCCGGAAAAACAGTTGTGTATGTGTACTGGTGCGGCAAACGGCTGCGCTCGTCGGTTCACACGGTCTGTCTGCGGCGGCATGGCAAGGGACTGCATGTGTACAATGCGTACAACCGCTGCGGGCATGTGTATACCGCAAAATTTGAAGATTACCTGCAAAAAAGCAGATGATATTCGGGTACATCATCCGCGGGACGGAGCCCGAGGCATAACAGAGAATTCCCTTTTCGTAAAGAGGTGAAAAGCAATGAGCAGATTTCTGCGT
>JAFZBC010000027.1:0-12630 GCA_017561965.1 Oscillospiraceae bacterium | reverse complement strand
GCAGGATTTTCGGTGATGATGCACGGAACAGCACGCACGGCAGGCCGGATTTTCCGCAATATGTTGAAAAAGCAGCGCGGTTTCGCAATAAATGCGGACGGCGGAGGCGGTCTGCGGAGAACACGCCGGAAAAAACCGGGCGCTGATCATGGTATCAGCGCCCGGTGAATGTCAGAACAGTGTCCGCAGATCCTCTGCGAGCTCCGGGGTACAGCCGTCTGTGCAGACGGTGTTCAGCGAGGTGCTCAGCGGGCGGAGTCCCTCGTATGTGAACGGCATGACCGCGGAGAGCATCGCTGTGCCCTGCCCGTCCGACGCCGTCACGTAGAGCGTATAGTACAGAAACTGCGAGTCCGGATCAAACCGCACCGCGGAGAGGTCGCATTTTGTGATCAGATAGCCCTTCTGATAAAAGGCTTTCAGACGTTCCCCGATCTGCTGTGCGCAGTCCGGTGCAAACCGGTTTTTGATCATGCTGCACCGGTTATCCAGCCGGCTCTGATCCTCCTTGGAATCCGTGAACGGCGTCTGATTGACCATGACTATTTGCATTGCCCATGCGGATTGCAGCTGATGATCACAGATATATATGATCGTATTCGATATTTGTTCATTCGTTTCAGAATCATCGAAACCGCCGGTATACGAAAAAATACATTTGTACAGTCCGTCAGCCTCACGGTAAAAATTCAGACATAACTCACACCCGTTCCGGTACTTGATCAAAACATCCGACATGATAAAGGGGGCGTCGTTTAGATCGGCCGCGGTGTAATTCGATTCGATCCGGATCCGTCTGACTTCTGTTGCGCCGAATGCAGCTTCATACGCATTTTTCAGGAGCTCCGCGTCTTTTTCCCGGGATGACTGCAAATACTGGTACACATCCAGCGGAACCATGACACCGGCGCTCAGGCTGCTGACAAAGCCTTCATAGTCGCCGTCCGTGAGTTTGCGGACAAGCGGGCGGACATCCGCGCTCTGCGCAAGTGTTTCAAAGCTCTGAATGTCCGGTTCCTTCAAAATCTGTCCGGCTGTCAGATACCCCAGTGCGCCCAGCAGCAGGATCAGCAGAATCAGCAGGGTCAAAGCGGCACGCTTGTTCCGCCGGATACGCTGCCCGACCTTCCGGAATGTGCTGGTCTCATCCGGAACGGATACCGGCTCCGCAAAGGGATCCTGCGGCAGCGCGCCGCAGAGCTTTCTGCATGATTCGCAGTGTTTGATATGCGCCTCCACGGCGGCACGGGATTCCGGGCTGCAAAGCGATTCCTCGCACAGCGGGATCAGATCCCGGATAACGGCGCAGGTATATTCATTCTGTTTCATAAGCATCCTCCTGTTCCAGCATACCGATCAGCATATGCTTGGCGCGGTAAAAGGTCGTGCGCGCCCAGTTTTCTGTTTTTCCGAACACCCTTCCGATCTCCCGGAAGCTCAGCTCCGCAAAGATCCGCAGCGAAAAGACCTCTTTATAGGGATCCTTCATGCGGTGCAGCAGCGTGTGGATCTGCATGGCCTGTGACTGATCCGCGAGCCGCTGCTCAAAGCTGCCGGAATCAGGAATCTCCCCGGCGGATTCCAGCGGGAGATTCCGGCTTTCCGCCTTTTTGCAGTGATCGCACCAGAGGTTGCGCGCAATCGTGCAGAGCCATGTTTTGACGGCGCAGTTCCCGCGAAATTTGTCAATGGACGTGAATGCCTTGAGCATTGTGTCCTGGAGCAGATCCTCCGCGAGCGTTTCGTTCTGTGTCAGCCGCAGCAGATAGCGGTAGACATCCGCGGCGTAAAGCCGGTAGATTTCGTCGAACTCGGCCTGCATTTTCCCCATGCGATCACCTCCTTTTATTCATTAGACGAATCAGGATACTGATTCGTTACAGCGGATATTGCACATCCTGCTGCTATTATACCAGATTCAGCCGGGGAATGCAATCATGCCCGGCGCAGGCTTGACATTTTGACCGCTGTCCCGTATAATAAAAACAATTCACATCATCATAAGGAGGTACGCATCATGCAGGAGCATTCACAGGATTCCGGAAAACAGCCGTTTCCCTGGCTCAGCATTCTGAGCGGCGCTGCGGTCACGGCGGGGATCATCGGATTCATCCTTTCCCTGGCGCGGCATGTGTACTGGCTGAGCCTCTTGCTGGCGGGCGGTTTCCTTCTGCTGCTGAGCGGCATCCTCCTGCATGAAGAATGCGCCCGGGAAAGAAAGCGCAGTTTTTTGTTCCCGCTGCTGCTTTCTGCTGCCGGAGTCATTACGGCAGTCTGCGGGATCCTGCTGAAAACGCAGCCGGAGGCAACGGCCGCATTTTTCAATGCGCATGCCCCGGAGCTTGTTTTGCCGCTGCTCTCTGCGGCGGGATTCGGCATGATCGCTTCCGCGCTGACAGAGCAGAAACGGAAGCTGCGGTACTGCACGGAGCAGGTCACGGCGGTCTGCACGGAGCTGCGGCACAGCGGAAAAAGCCGCGCACCGGTATATACGTTTTCGTATGCGGGCGCCGAGCATCAGATTGCGGAAAGCAGCTATACCAATTTTGCCAACCCGGCAGTCGGGGAAACCCGTGAGATCTATATTGACCCTGTTTCCCTGGACGAACTCTACGAACCGATCCGTGCAAAGGCTGTCCGCAGATTCACATTCCTGTTCGGGTGCTGCTTTGCAGCCCTGCCGCTGTTCGGCCTTTTTATGATGCATTTTGCCCGGTAAAACGGTATCTCCGGCGGCTTCCAAACGGGGTATCCGTCCGCTTCGCGTGCGTTTTCTGTTGTGCATCACCGCACAGCGATACCTTTGCCTGGTGTGCGGCGGTATTCCGGCACAGTTTCGTGTTTTTTATGTTTTCTGTTCAGACTTTTTCGCACTTCTCCTATTGAAATTCTTTTTGCAATGTGCTATAATAAAGTATATATGCGCTGCCGCATCTGATCGGCAGCCGAAAGAAAAAACAAAAGAAACGTCAGCAGCGAACGAAAAGGATGATACAAATGAGATTTATCGACCAGCTCAAGGCCGAGGTGCAGATTCACGGGGACATGGAAACGGATTTCCGCAGCCGCCGCTATCATCAGGCGCAAAACATCGCCGCCAAATATGTGGATATGATCGAGGAGGAGGCGCGCATCGCCGCGCGCAGCGGAAACTATGAACGCGTCGAGCAGAGAGCGCTCATCAGCGGCTTCATCACGATCAGCGAAACGGATTTTGAGCAGCCCGTGCTGCAAACGGAAAAGAAAAAACGCTTCATGCACGGCAAGCGGAGCGTTATTTCCCTGAACCCGGAGAACGAGCTCTTTGAAGTGTTCCTCTCCGCACTCAAAAAAATGTGCGCCGAGGAACAGATCACCCTGCACCCGTTTCAGGCGCAGATTCTGGATAAGGACGGCAAGACCTGCTATCACACGCTCCCGGTGACGCTGCAAAAGCCGAAAAAGGAACGGATCCAGGCCTTCGGCTTTCCGTATCAGATCGAGTTTTGAGAGGGGGCAGCGGTATGGAACTCTGGACAGATCTGACTGAAACGCTCCGGCAGGATGCGGATTCGCACACTGCAAAGCAGATCGACATTCAGAGCATTTATTTTCAGCAGGGCAGGGATATTGCCCAGGCCTATGTCGATGTGATGAAAAGCTATGCGCGGCTGGATGCCAAGTCCGGCAAATACGAGCAGGACGGCGACTATGCTGTGGTATCCGGCTTCTGCAGGCTGGAGGAGCACCATTTTGACAGCCTGCTGAAACGCACACAGAAGCAGAATTTCTGGACGGCCAAATGGCATGAAACCGTCGAGCTGCGCGCCAAGCAGAGAGATCTGTTCGATGCCTTCTGTACGAGCTTTGCGGAGTTTTGCCGAAGTGAAAACATCCGGATCGGGGAGCTCTGCGCGCTGGTGCGAACCAGAGAGGGCAAGCTGGAGCAGCGTCCGTTCCCGGTGGAAACGGTTCTGCCGGAATATACCGAGGCCATCGGGTATCCGTATCAGATCCGGTTCTGAGCGCGCCCTCTTTTTCATATTTGCATGATCTTTTAGAGTGGAGGATTCAAATGTCAGCACGGTTTACGCCGGAAATGAAAAAAACGCATACCATTCTTGTGCCGGATATGCTGCCGGTGCATTTTCAGCTGTTGATCAGTATTCTGAAGCCCTACGGCTACAACTGCGAGCTGCTGCGGACGGCCAGCCGCGCCGTTGTGGACGAGGGGCTCAAAAATGTCCACAATGATACCTGCTATCCGGCGCTGCTCGTCATCGGGCAGTTCATGGAGGCGCTGAAATCCGGCCGCTATGATCCGAACCGCACCGCACTGCTCATCACGCAGACCGGCGGCGGCTGCCGTGCCTCAAATTATATTCACCTGCTGAGAAAAGCGCTTGCAGAGCAGTTCCCGCAGGTGCCGGTTATCTCTCTGAACTTCTCCGGACTGGAAAAGGATCCGGGCTCCGGCTGGCAGATGACGCCCGCAATCTTCCTGAAATTCCTCTACGCGGTGCTGTACGGTGACCTGCTGATGCTTGTTGCGAACCAGTGCCGCCCCTATGAGCTTCAGCGCGGCGCCACGGATAAGCTGCTGCTGACCTGGCAGCGGCGTCTGGAAAAGGCGTTCCAGTCGCGGGAGTATCTGCATACCAAGCGGCTGTACAAGCGCATTCTGGACGAATTTGCCGCAATTCCGCGCACCGCGAGAAACAAGATCCGCGTCGGCATCGTCGGGGAGATCTACGTCAAATATTCCCCGCTCGCAAACAATCATCTGGAGGATTACCTGCTCTCCGAAAACTGTGAGCCGGTGATTCCGTCACTGCTGGAATTTGTCATGTACTGCGCCATCAGCACCGCCGTAGACGGCAAGCTGTATCACTTCCGCGATAAGAATGTCGTGTACAACGGCCTCGGCTACAAGGCCATCTACGCGATGCAGAAGCAGCAGATCAAAGCCGTGAAGAAGCACGGCGTCTTTGATCCGCCGCATGACTTTGAACACCTGCGCGACCGCGCTGACAAGTATATCAGTCAGGGCGTCAGCATGGGCGAGGGCTGGCTCATCACCGCGGAAATGGCCGCGCTGGTGGAATCCGGCACCGAAAATATCATCTGCACGCAGCCGTTCGGCTGTCTGCCGAATCACATCGTCGCAAAGGGGATGATGCGCGTGATCAAAAATGCGTATCCCGACGCGAATATCACCGCGATTGACTACGACCCCGGCGCGACCCGCGTCAATCAGGAAAACCGTGTCAAGCTGATGCTTGCAAATGCAAGGCAGCCAAAGGGATAAGCTGCCGCCGGAATGAAAAAGAAGGCGTGATACATGCAGAAGGCACTCAGCCGTGCAGATGCTCCGCACGGCGCGTCCAAAACCCGAAAACTGTATACCGGACAGCTCGTGATCCGCTGCCTGATTCTGATCGCGTGCATTCTGATCCTGATCTTTGATCCGGAGCAGACTGAGGTGCTGGAGGGCTGGAATTTCTTCCGCAGATTTACCCCGCTGCACCTGCTCTGGCTGACGTGGATGCTGGATATGCTCTGGCAGCTGGTGCCGGTCAAAAAGCGGCTGGTCATCGCACTCGGTTCACAGAAGCATTTCAAATTCCGCTTTCAGCCGCCGGATAAGGAGAATTTCAGCTATCAGGCACTGCGGCGGCATATCATTGAGATCACAAAGGCCGCGTATAAGGTGTTTGCGATCTGGGCGGCCGTCGTGGCAGTCGTTTCGCTGCTGCGGGTGTTTGACGTCCTGAACGACGATGCGCTGTTCATGATCACGATCGTGTTCTATGTCTGCGATCTGATCTGTGTGCTGATCTGGTGTCCGTTCCGGCTGATCGTCAAGGCAAAATGCTGCACGACCTGCCGGATCTTCAACTGGGATCACCTGATGATGTTCTCCCCGATGCTGATGGTCAGCGGGTTCTTTTCCCGGACGCTGCTCCTGATGGCGTTTGCGGACTGGCTGATCTGGGAGCTGTGCATCATGATGTATCCGGAGCGGTTCTGGGAAAACACGAACGCCGCACTCCGCTGTGTCAACTGCACGGACAAGCTCTGCACGCAATACTGCAAAAACAGGGGAACTTCGGCAGATTGATCACGGTGGTTCCCACCCTCAAATTCCTGAACAGGGATAATTCCCGGATCTCCACGTATGAATAAACCGGGCGCTGATGCAGCAATCAGCGCCCGGTTTTTTGTTCTGATTTACGGTTCTTCAATTTCTCCGATGGAAAGCACACCGTCCAGCTTGCGTGCATGATCCAGCAGCATGTCCAGCGTGGAAAACTTCCGCGAACGCAGGTCGATCATAGCGATATAGACTGGTTGTGCCTCATCATAGGTACCGCGTATCTGCAAATTACGGATCGCAAAGCGGTTGTCCTTGCAGAAGCGGAGCATGTTGTCCAGCACTTCCTTGTCCTGATAGCGAAGGCTGATGTGAAATTCCGGCAGACGCCGGATCCTGCTGCCGAGGTCGGAGCCATAGATCTCAATCAGGAGCACCGTCGCCGCCGCGAGAATGCCGCCCTCATAAAAGCCTGCCCCGAGCGCAAGCCCGATGATACCGCAGGCCCATAGACCGGCCGCGGTCGTCAGTCCCTTGATCGACTTCTTCTTCGTGACGATGATCGTGCCGCCGCCGATGAAGCCCAGTCCGGAAACGACCTGTGCACCCAGACGGGACAGGTCAGTCGGAAACTGGCGGTTGACGGCAAGATAGATACCGGTCATGGAGGCTGCTGTTGCGCCGATGCAGACCAGAATATGCGTCCGGAAGCCCGCCGGACGGTTTTTGTAAGACCGCTCCAGTCCGATCCCGGCACCGCAGACCACGGCGAGCAGCATCCGCACCAGAACGGAAAGCAGGGTAATATCCCGAAGGCTGTCAAAAAAATGCAGCATATCCAGTTCCTTTCTGCCGTTTCACGAGATCAGCTCGCGTACAGCGTCAACACATTCCAGCTCTGCGACCGAAGAAAGCATCGCGGAGTGCGAGCTCTGCGTGCGGGAGAGCTTCAGCGTCATGATCGCAGAGGGGAGCTTGTCGCCCTCCTGCTCTGTGCGTTCAATATCAATATCGAAGATCTGTGCGCCGTGCGCCTTGACTGTATCAGAGATCGTTCCGACATCGTCGATGGAATAAAACTCCACAAAAATCGTGATGTTTTGCAGCTTGCGCTTGAAGCTGACCTCCAGCGGCTTCATGCATTCCATGGTGATGACGATCAGAATCAGACCGATCAGCACGCATTCATAAAAGCCCGCACCGGCGGCGATACCGAGTGCGGCGGAGGCAACCAGTCCGATCGCGGAGGTCAGGCCGGAAACCTGCTGATGCTCCGTTCCGATGATCGTACCCGCAGCAAGGAAACCGATGCCGCTGATGACCTGCGCGGCGTATCGGGTGCCGTCGAATTTGACGTCCGCGACTGAAAAAAGCCATGACCACTGTCCCGTCAGCATCTCCTGTTCATATGCGGAGATCATCAGCGTCAGTGCAGCGCCGATACTGACCAGCATATAAGTACGCAGTCCGGCATTCCGCTGCTTGCGCGCACGCCCGTAGCCGACAACGCCGCCTGCCAGAACCGCGAGCAGCATCCGCACAATAACGGACAGCACGTTGAATTCCCGGAGGTATAGTAACACAGCTTTCATTCAAATTCCTCCCTTGTAGCCATACTATAAATTATTGTATCATAATTTGTCGCATTTTGCAATGGGGGAATTGCAATAGACATGTCAATCCTTGCGATTTTCCTTAAAAATAAGCAAATTTTGGTAAAAATGTCCATTGAGCCGATCCGGAATCTATGCTATACTAATAGTAGCTTTATTACGGATCGTCCGCCGATGCAGAGGAAGGAGGCTCGCATCATGACTCAGAAATACGAAGCCGGTACATATATCCGCTACGGCGGTGCCGGGATCTGCCTGATCGACCGGCTTGAGGAGGTGCCTTATCCGGGCGCGGAGCCGATGATGCGGCTCTGCTATGTCCTGAAGCCTGTGCGCAATGCCTGCATGGAGGTTTCCGTTCCGCTGGACAATGAAACCCTGTGCGGGAAAATGCAGCCGCTGCGTACAAAGGCGGAGATCGAGCAAATGCTGGAAACATCCGGGCAGGATGATATTCCGCTCTGGACGGAGGACCGCAAGCTGCGCGCGGCCGAATTCCGGCAGGTTCTGGCAGGCGGCGAAGCCTCCGAGCTTCTGCGCATGATCCGGTGCATTCTGCGGCAGCGGGCGCTGCTGCTCAAATCGGGACGGCATCTCAACGCTGCGGATGACAATGCCCGCAGGGACGCCGTCAGAATGCTGGAGGAGGAGTTTGCATTTTCCCTCGGAACGACGCCGGAGGAGGCCGGCCGGTGGATCAGGGCAGTGCTCAAGCGGGAATTTATGTAAGATGTTGCGAAACTATTGACAAATGTGACGCGATTATGTATAATAGTTATGACAGACCCCGTTTTGTAAACAAAGGAGATGTGATAACATGAAACAGATTGCAAAATATCTGGCCGTGCTGCTCTGTGCGGTCATGACGCTTTCCGCATTTGCAGCGCCGGAACGGCAGACCGGGCTTTCTGCTGCTGCGGTCACCGTGAGTGAGGAGCAGTCTGTGTATCAGAAGCTGCTCGCAATGAAATCCCAGTATCCTGACGGCAAGCAGTTTGACAACTATACGCCGTACAGCCTGCAATCAAACCCGTATACATGGGAGGCCGCCAGACAGCGCACGGCCGGTTGTGCTGCATTTGCGGCAATTCTCAGTGACGCGGCATTCGGAACGTCCGGAAGCGTGAAGGAATTTGCCAGTGTCAGCGAAGCACGTTCCGGCGATGTGCTGCGCTATTACGCGGGCGGCAATCAGCACTCCGTCATCGTGCTGCGGCGGCTTTCGGATTCCGTCGAGGTCGCGGAGGCCAATGTTGTAGGAAGTGACCGGATCGGCAGGGTGAAATGGGGCAGAACCATCAGCTTCAGTGAGCTGCAAAACAATAAGATCTATTTCTATACGCGGTATACAGAATCATCCGCAGCCGGATCCGGCCTGCGCGGGGACGCGGACGGCAGCGGGCAGGTTTCCGTTGAGGACGCGCAGATCGTGCTGAAAGCATATACCAGAAAGGTTTCCGGGCAGGGGACAGGTTTTGACGATGCACAGACAAAACGCGCGGATGCAGACCTGAACGGTCAGATCAGCGTGGAGGATGCCCAGCTGATTCTGCTTTACTATACCAGAAACGTCGTTTCACAGCAGAATGTTCCCTGGGAGAAGCTGATCTGAAGATGAACGAAGAGCAATGAAGGCGCCGGCTGAGCACAGCCGGCGCTTCTGCTTGCCGATCAAGCGGTATCTCCGATGGATCTATAATGGGGCGCTGCCCCATACCCCGCCAAAGGGACAATGTCCCTTTGGAATCCCAAAATAAAAGTTTGCGGGCGAAATTCCCTGCGTTCAGAAGCTCCGCAAGGGGTGAAACCGGAACTTTTTCGACAAGCTGGCGCCGGGAAAGCGGTATCTCCGATGGATCCGAAATGGGGGTGCTGCCCCGTCCCGCACACTTGACAAAAAGATAAACATATGCTACAATAAACCGGATACTGAAACGGAGGAGGCGCCGTATGAGCAGATTGCAGATCCGCGTGGATTGCAGCGGAGAAATGCCGCTGGGAACCTATCTGCGGCAAAGTGCGGGCATTTCCGCCGGAATGCTGAAACGGCTCAAGGCTGTGCCGGACGGCATCACGCGGAACGGACAGCATCTGCGCACGGTCGATCCCGTTTCGGACGGCGATCTGATCGAGCTGCACCTGCCGGAGCACTGTGATCACACGCCGAACCCTGCGCTGCAAGTGCCGGTGGTGTACGAATCCGCGCATGTGCTGGTCTGCGATAAGCCCGTCGGAATTCCGGCGCATCCGTCGATGCTGCACCGGGCGGATACGCTTGCAAACTGGTATGCCGCGGCCTATCCCGGCAGCGGGTTTCATCTGGTGAACCGCCTTGACCGCAATACCTCCGGGCTCTGTCTGATTGCACGCACTGTCTACGCTGCGCACCGGCTGCGCGGGCAGGTGCAGAAGCGCTATTATGCGCTTGTCCGCCCCGGACTGACCGGCTCCGGCACGGTGAATGCGCCGATCGCGCGGGAACGCGAATCGGTGATCACGCGCTGTGTCCGCGCAGACGGCAAGCCCGCCGTTACGCATTACCGCGTGATCCGGCAGACGCCGCTCTGCACGCTGCTGGAGCTGATTCCGGAAACCGGACGCACCCATCAGATCCGCGTACACATGGCGCATATCGGCTTCCCGCTGCTCGGGGATGCGCTTTACGGCGGTGACTGCTCGCTGCTGCAAACCCATGCACTGCACTGCGGTCAGATGTGCTTCCCGGATCCGATCACCGGAGAGAAGATCTTAGTGACTGCGCCGCTGCGGCAAGAAATGCAGATGCTCCTGTATCAGAACAACACGGAAACAGAAAGGAAAACAGAATTATGAATGACTGGAAATTACATGAAACGCAACCGCAGTTTGAGCGGATCCGCAGCCTGCCGAAGCAGCGCGTACCGAAGAATATTTTTATCCTGTTTCTGCTGGCGATTGCCTACTGGCTCCTCACGCAGATCGGTTCGGTGATCGTGGTGATGCCCGCTTTGGTCGGCTCCTTAATAAAAGGGAAGCAGCTTGATCTGACCAGTCCGGATAAGATGTGGGTGATGCTGTACCTGACGATTGTCAGCATTGTCATCAACATTCTGATCTGCAAGCTGATCGAGCGCCGCACCTTTCGTACAATGGGCGTGACGAAGCATCTCTGCATTCCGGATTACCTGATCGGTGCCGTACTGGGTCTGGCCATGTTCTCCGCTGTCATCGGCATCAATTATGCGGCCGGTGCCGTGCGCGTCAGCGATGCTGCGGATACAGAGGGCAGCATTCTGATGATGATCGTGATATTCGTCGGCTGGATGATCCAGGGCTTTTCCGAGGAATTTGCATTCCGCGGCTTCATGATGATGTCCGCAGGTACCTATAAAAAGCCGTGGATCGCGGTGATTTTCAGCGCGATCATGTTCGGTGCGGCACATATCGGCAACAGCGGCGCGACCGTGACCGGCGTGCTGAATGTCGCGTTGTTCGGTATTGTTATGTCACTGTATATGCTCCGTTCAGACAGCATCTGGGGCCCCGCGGCGCTGCATACGGTCTGGAACTGGGCGCAGGGCAGCTTTTTCGGCCTCAAGGTCAGCGGCATGGATTTCGGAGCATCTGTGCTGCATTTTGAGCAGACCGACAGCGCTGCATGGATGAACGGCGGCAGCTTTGGTCTGGAGGGCGGCCTCGGTACGACGATCATTCTGGTTGTAGTCGGTCTGGTTCTGCTGTTCCTTGTCCCGCAGCGCCACACAACGCAGTATCCTGCCGTGACGGAAACAGCAGCGGAGTAACCGGCTGCGAAAAGCTGCGCAATCCGATTGCCTGATTCCGGATACAGAATGAGGGACAGAAGCATGATAGACTGGAAATTAACGGAAACACAACCGCAGTTTGAACGGATCCGCAGTCTGCGGGATCAGCGCGTGCCGGAAAACATCCTGATCCTGCTGCTGCTCGCAGCTGCCTACTGGGGCGGCACGTATCTCGGCACATTGATCGTGCTGCTGCCTTTTGTCATGGTCACACAGGTGACCGGGCATCTGGTTCAGGATGTGGCTGCAACGCCGGAATTCTTTGCGTTTCAGCTGTATCTGACGCTGGTCAGCATCGGTGTGACGCTGCTGATCAGCAGGGCGATCGAGTGCCGCACGCTGCGCACAATGGGCATCACGAAGCATCATTGTGTGCGGGATTATCTGCTCGGTATGGTGCTTGGCTTTGCGATGTTCGCCGCAACGGTCTGCATGGCGGAAGCAGCAGGCGCCGTGAAGCCCGGTACGCCGGATGCGGTTCGGAATATCCCGCTGATGCTTGTGATTGCAGGCGGCTGGATCATTCAGGGCTTTTCGGAAGAATTCGCGTTCCGCGGCTTTATGCTGATGTCCGCAGGCACGCATCACAAGCCGTGGATCGCAGTGCTGTTCAATGCGCTCGTGTTCGGCGCCGTACACATCGGAAACGACGGGGCTTCGGTCAGCGGCGTGCTGAATGTCGCACTGTTCGGCGTGACGATGTCGCTGTTTATGCTCCGCACAGACAGTATCTGGGGACCGGCGGCACTGCATACGGTCTGGAACTGGGCGCAGGGCAGCTTTTTCGGCCTGAAGGTCAGCGGGCTGGACACAGGCCCCTCCGTGCTGCGCTTTGAGCAGACCGGCGCGGCAAGCTGGATGGGCGGCGGTGCGTTCGGTCTGGAGGCAGGTATCGGCACGACGATTGTCAATGTTGTGCTGATCCTGATTCTGCTGTTTTTTGTTCCGCAGCGCAAAGCTGAATATCCCGCAACATGAAACAAACGGGCGCCGACAGAAATCATCGGTGCCCGTTTGTATTTCCTTGTTTCCGGCGTTTGTCATGCATCAGTCCGCCGCGGAATCCGGATTGCTTCCCGTGCTGCTTTGCGCGCAGTGAGATGCACCGGGATATTATTTCGCTTCCCGCACAAACGGCATG
>JAFZBC010000193.1:0-4746 GCA_017561965.1 Oscillospiraceae bacterium | reverse complement strand
TACTGGAAATATCAGTAAACAGCAGCCTGAACATGGGAGATGCATAACATGCCGAATGCAAATACCGGAAAATATACTGTCCCGGTGAATTTCACACTGACCGCACTGCTCACAGCGGCCGTGCTGTTCTTCGGGCTGCGGAATGCAAGCCGCGAGCCGCCGGTCTTTCTCGCGGCGGCGTTGATTCTTCTGACGGCTGCGCTCATTACTGGAAAGCAGCTGAAAAAACGGCAGAAAAAGCGCGGGGTTCTTGCACTGTGGTGCATCCCGGCAGCCGTTCTGTTTTTCTGGTATCTGCCGCTGTCCCTGTTTGCGTCCTACAATGCGGTCAGTCAGCGCTACATCCGGAATTCAGCCGCAAAGCTGCTCCTGCGTGCAGCGAACGATGCGCTTGTTGACACGGAACAGGCTGGCAAGCCGGTTCCGGAAGGCATTTACATCGTGGATTGCAGCCTGGCGCCGGAGCCGGATTCCCTAGATGCTGCTGTCACATCTTATTTCAACGACATCCGCATGTTCCGGTCATACGCGCTGATCCTGACAAAGACAAAGGAGGGCGTCCGTGCATCTGAGGCCTACCTGACAAAGGATCTGCTCCTGACGCCGGATACGCTGACCGAAACACCTGCGGATGAACAGCTCCGGCAGCTCGGCAGAGTGTATCAGCAGAAGCCGCTGATCTTTGCTTACCGCGCATCAGAAGCTGAGCTTCATACCGAACCGGAGCGCCGTACCGCGCCGCCGGAACCCTGACACCGAAAGAGGAAACATGATACAGAACGAAAAAACGAAACGCAGCCCCGTTCCGGTCAGCCTGCTGCTGACCGCCGTGATCATTGCAGCCGTGCTGTTCTTCGGGCTGCGGTATGCAAACAGCGAACCGCCGGTCTTTTTCGCGGCGGCGCTGATCGCCGCAGTTTCTGCCGCTCTCACGGATCATCTGCCGAGGGAACGGATCCAAAACCGGATGCTGCTGCTTCTGTGGAGCATTCCGGCTGTCATTCTGGGCGGATTTATGCTGCTTTCCATGTGCATGGGCTATCCGGCAGGCAGCAAACGGGAAAGCGAGCAGGCCGTTGCACGGCAGATCGTGTTTGCCGCGGACACTGCGCTCGCCGATATGGAAGCGGAAGGCTGTCCGCTCCCGGAAAGCCCATACATCGTGCAGTGCGGTCAGGAGCCGGAGCCGGATTCCCTTGCAGCGCGCATTTCGCAGTATGACAGCGATGTCGCCCGCGGAACGTCCTATGCCCTGATCCTGAAGCAAACGGATGACGGAATCCGTACCGCAGGTGTGTACTGGGCGCCGTTTTCCGTTCTGACACCGGATACGCTGAACGAAACGCCGCGGGAAGAACAGATCCGGCAGCTCGGCAGACTGTTCCGGCAGTCCGATCCGGTTTTTTACGAAACAGCCGGAACGCCCCTTTCTGAGAATGACTGATCAACCTACGGAGGGATACAACATGAAACAGGCTGAACAAGATGAAATTATAGATGTAGCATTTCAGACTGCGACCGATGATGAGCTGTTCGCCGCACAGCCGCAGGCACAGGCCAAAACGCCCGAGCAGGCAAAGCAGGAAAGCGAGGAGGCACTGCGTGCGCTCTCTGAGGAGGTCATGCGGGACCCGGCGCGCTGCTTCTGCCGCTGCTGCGGTCAGCCGGTTTACAAGGACGCGAGCGTCTGCGTCCACTGCAATTACGTGGTCAACCCGATCCGGCTCCAGGAGGGGCAGCGGCTTGTCCGCGCCAGACGCGAGAGCTACCAGAACAGATACCATGTCCGCATCCGGAAATTCCTGACGAACCTGACCGGCGTCGATCTGGAAACGCCGCAGGAAAAAGCACGCTGGGGTGTCCGGAAGCAGAACTACCACTTTGATACCGGCAGCACGGTCTACTGCACAAACTGCGGCTGCGAGGTCGATCCGGGCGCGAGCGTCTGCGTCCGCTGCAATTATGTCCTGAACCCGATGGCCGTCCGCCGTGCGCAGATGGCCGTCCGCGACCGTACTGCGAAGCTCTCCCGCAAGGATCTGATCAAGAGCCTGCTGGTGCCGGGCTACGGCCGGAAGATGTATCATATGTACGCCGAGCGCCGCCCGCAGATCGCCAAGCCCTGCCGCAAGGCGGGATACATCAACATGGGCATCATCGCCGCGCTGGCGCTCATTATCCTTATGTTTCTGTCGAATTTATAAGCAACTGCGCCGCAGATCCTGCGGCGCTCAGTTTATCAGCGCGGAGCCCGCGCCGGCGATTTCCTTCGGACGGGCAGCGCCCGCTGGCATATCCCTTCGGCAACAGTGACCGATGCTCTCCCGGCTTGCAAAGCACACGCGGCGGAACGGCTTCTGCGGCGTCACTGCTCCCCGCTGTTTGTGTATCATAATTTTTTAGGAGTAGGCTATGAAGAAGTGTTTCAAGATACTCTTTCAGATCGTGAAATGGGTATTCATCGTAATAATATCTGTGATTGTCTTATTCTTGATTGTCCGGTCCGTCGGTCAGCGTATCAACGCCAGAACGCCCGAAGGCGGTATCAATGAAACCATGTATGTCGATATAAACGGCACAAAGCAGTGGATCAACATTTACGGGCAGGACAAGGATAACCCCGTACTGCTGTATCTGCACGGCGGACCGGGGCAGCCTACAAGCTATGAGGACTATCCTGTCCTGAGAAAGCTGAGTGATATTTATACCGTTGTAAACTGGGATCAGCGTGCCTGCGGTCACAGCTGGACAAAGGAACAGATGGGTACCCAGATCACTTACGAACAGCTTTTCAGCGACGGTACGGAAATGACAAAGTTCCTGCTTGACTATATGGGCAAGGATAAGATCAGCATAATGGGTATTTCATGGGGAGCAGCCTTTGGTGCAAGACTTGTCCTTGATCACCCCGAAAACTATGACAGATTCTTTGCACTGAGTCTGCCTGTTGATAACATCGAGCAGCTGAAAGCGCTGAAAAACAAGGCGCTGGAATGGACGAAGGACGATCCCGAATATCACGCGATTGCCGAAAGCATAATTACCGATCAGGCTGAATTCGATAAAATGACAACCGAGGAACAGCGGCGGCTCAGTATCAAATGGGACAGGCTCTATGAAAAATATACCGAGCCTGATTCCGAGTTTGCGGGAGATGTGAACGTGATCTCAGCCATGATCTTTTGCCCTTATTGGTCAGTTAAGGACTACTACAATATGTTTTTTGCCTCCGTTCCTGCAAAGGAAGAGGACTATCCGCTGTATCCCTATCTTGATTGCTGTCAGTGGGGGAATATGAACGCCATCTCGATTCTTGACAGAACAGATTACAAGGTGCCTGTTTATATGATTATGGGCGATCAGGACTATACCGTAATGACCTCTGTAACGAAAGAATACTATGATCATATCACAGCGCCCGATAAAGGCTATTATGAAGTCAAAGGCGGGCATTATATGCCCATGCTGCTCTCCGAAAAATTGTCTGAAACAGTGCATGAAATAACAGAAAAGGCTTCATAATTCTGATTAACCGCAGCGCACAAACAGCCGGGAGCAGTGACACCAAAGAAGCCGCGCCGCTTCTTTTACCGCAAGGACATACAAAAACACACAAGAAACGAAAAAAACCGTCTTGCTTTTTTCGCGTAGATATGGTATATTAAGAAACGGCGGCTTTTCTGCGGTCAGGAGGAAAAGTCGCTTGGGGATCATATTATTTTTTTGTTCAGGGGGTAACCATTATGGGTATCAAAAAAACGGCACTGCTTGCGGCAGTGCTGCTTGCAGCCTGCACAGCATGTCCGATGCAGACTGCAATGCCTGCTTCTGCGTACGAAGCGGGCACGGGCGATGCGGACGGAAACGGCAGCATTGACCGGAACGACGCGGTCTGTCTGCGGGACTATCTGCTGAAAGGCAGCGGCAGTCCCGACCGGAACGGCGCGGATTATGACGGAAACGGCAGGCTCGATGCAGCAGACCTCTCGCTGATGAAAATGCGGATCATGAATCCGCCCGCAGATCCGCCGCACAGCAGCACGGATCCTGCCGCCTACATGGAACAGGTGCGCAGCAGCTATGTCACGCAGGTGCCGCAGAATATCCTGTCGGCACGCGGCGGCGAGCTCTCACACATCACGTATTTTTCCAAAAAGGCCAATAAGCAGAAGGGCGCGCATGTCTGGCTCCCGCCCGGATACGATGCGTCAAAGAAGTATCCGGTCTTCTACGTCAACCACGGTATTCAGGGCAATGAATATTCCATGCTGGGTGATTTCAAGATCCTCGAAAGCGCAGCCGGGCTGATTCAGGCGGGCGAGGCGGAACCGATGATCATTGTGTTCACATTTATGTACACAAATCCGAACAAGGACAACTGCGACGGCATCAATGCACAGGAAGTGCCGTTTTACGACGCCTTCCTGGAAGATCTGACCGAGAGCCTGATGCCCTATATCGAATCGAACTATCCCTGCAAAACGGGCCGCGAAAACACCGCGATCGGCGGCTTTTCCATGGGCGGCAGAGAATCGCTCTATATCGGCATCATGCGGCCGGATCTGTTCGGCTATATCGCGGCAAGTTCTCCGGCACCGGGCGTTGTGCCTGCCCGCGACAATTTCATGGAGCATGTCGGCAGCATCCGCGAGGATCAGTTCCGCATGTCGGAGCCGAATCTGCCCTATCTGCTGATGATCGCAGGCGGCACGGCAGACGGCATGGTCGGGGATTTCCCGGAGCAGT
>JAFZBC010000026.1:0-5098 GCA_017561965.1 Oscillospiraceae bacterium | reverse complement strand
CGACATAAACGCCGCGCACGGCATTGAATCCGCGCTCCGGATCAGAGAACATCGGCTGTCCGGCAACCGGCTGACCGAACACGGTTTTCTGCATCGGTTTGAACCGCGCCCGGATTCGCGCTGCACCGTAGCTGCCGAACAGCTGACGGAAATCGGAATTCATCCTTTCCGACTCTTTGATATAATTGTTTTGGGCATCGGCTTCCTGCTGCTTCTGACTGATCAGCTGCATGACGCTCTCATAATCAGTGATGTGCCGAAAAGCGAGCTCATACGAAGATTTCATCTCAACGCCGCGCACGCTCAATTCTGAACCGGGTTCGCCGACCATCGTGGCGCTCGTCGCGGAAACGACGCCGGTACCGAGAAGTTTATCCAGCAGTCCTCTCTTGCACTTCACATCGGTGAGCGCCCCGAACGGCTTCCTCACCAGCTTCTTCGGAACCGCGTTGCCGAACACCACATATACGCCTTTGTCCGTCACGCAGTATTCGGTTTGCCGTAAACCGATTACCTTGCACAGCACAACGACCAGATAGATCATCAGCCAAATCGGCAGCAATTCAATCATCAGCTCGATGAATATGCTTCTCTCCAGCCTTGCAAGCAACCCCGGCCTGACAATAAACACGCCTTTGAGCAAAGGCCAAATCAGTAAATACGGCAGAAACAGATTGAGCATTGCCTCCGCTGCCGTCACATACCATGCTTTCTTTCCGTACCACAGCACGTTTTCGCCCGAGCCGATCCGCTCCGTCAGCTTCATTGCGATTCCTCCCGGCTTTCCGTTAGATCATTCAGAAGCTCCCGTTCTGATGATTACGGTCAAAATATTCCTGCGTCGGGTCACGGAATGTCTGTGCCTGCGGGAGCGTCGGATCCAGGAAACGATCCGCGGGCTGCGGAATATCCGGAATATCCGGAAGCTCCGGCATATCAAAGCCGGAAATCTGCGCAGGTGTATTCTGCGGCATCCCGAACGCCTGCTGCTGTGCGGGCGTGATCTGCGGAATGCCGAAGGTCTGCTGCTGTGCAGGTGCATTCTGCGGCATACCGAAGGTCTGCTGCTGTGCGGGTGCGCTCTGCGGCATACCGAAGGTCTGCTGCTGTGCGGGTGTTATCTGCGGATTCCCGAAGGCCTGCGGCTGCGCAGACGCATTCTGCGGAATGCCGAAAGTCTGCTGCGGTGCCTGTGCGCCGCCTGCCGCATAGCTGCCGCGGACAGCGTCAAAGCCGCGCTGCGGATCCGAAAAGACCGGCTGCTGATTGATCTGCCCGCCGAACGCCGGCTGCCCGTAGCCCTGCGGCGCATAGCCCTGCTGTGCCTGCATGCTGGCATTGGAATGCGCAATCGAACCGGTAAACTGTGTGCGGTAGCCGGGGTTCTCCGCCGGACGCATCTGGTTCGGGAACATGGTGTCGGTATACACCGCTTCCTGATACTGCTTGACAAGCTGGAACACGCTCTCGTATTCCTTGACGTTGCTGATGCTGAAAATATTTGAGCGACTGCGGTTGCCGTACCGCATATCCGTACCGGCGGAATTCATCGTCACGTCACCGGTGCCGCACATCTTGTCAAACATGCCCTGCCGGACGGAAACGCTGGAGAGTTCCGCAAACGGCTTCATCACAACATTGGAGGAGAAGATACCGGTTTTGATATAGACACCGCGGTCCGTGACCGCATACTCCGTATTCTTTGCCTGAAGGCCGGAGGTCAGAATGCCGAACAGATACAGCCAGACCGGCATCAGGTGGATCAGGAAAAATGCAGCGATCCCGATACCCATTCCGCCGAATCCGCCGTCCGCAGCCGAAGCTGCTTTCCCGAATCCGAAAATAAATGCGCCGTCAAACAGTGCCCACACAAGGGCGAACGGCATCAGCGGGTTAAAAATCGACTCCAGAACGGATACGCCTTTTTCTTTTCTTCCGTGCCACAATATTTTTTCATTTCCGCTGATCTGATCGAGCAGTTTCATGGAAATCCCTCCTGTCTGATTCATCCCTGCCGCGGCAGTATTTGTATGTAGTATACCAGTATTTGCAGGTTTTGTCAAGGGTGCACTGAAATTGGCTCTTGACATTTTCAGGGAAATCGGTTAAAATATAGTATACGGCTTGCCCGTAAATTTCAGTCCGGATGCAGTCCGGCGGAACGGAGAGAACAATGCAAGATCAAAATACACCAATGGAACAGGATGAAATGATGGACGGTGCCGAGCTCTACACGCTTGTGGACGAGGAAGGCAACGAAAAGCTGTTCGAGCTGGTCGATATGCTGGAGGAAAACGGTCAGGTCTATTTCGCACTGATCCCGCACATTGAAAATCCGGCTGAGCTGCTTGAAGGCGAAGTGGAGCTGGTCGTGCTCTGCGCAAAGACCGACGACGAGGGGAACGAGATCCTGGAGCCGATCGAGAGCGACGAGGAGTACGAGCGCATCGCAGATCTGTTCATCGAGCGTCTGGATGCAGATGCCGAGGACGAGGAAGATAGTGATAACGAGTAAAGTTATCCAAAATTTGCGCGTAAAATTAGTGAAAGTTACCTATTGATTTTTTTTACGCTTCATGGTATACTAAATACAACAAAGGAAATGCACAGCATTCTGCCTTGTGCGACCAAGCCTGATTTGATATAATCCAACACTTATATTCAGGGAATCCTGCTCTGTGTCAAGTATTGCAGACCTCCCGCTGACAACAGCGGTTGCCAGGGAGCGTGAGATGCACAGGCGAATACCCACCTGCTCAAAGCGGGTTTTATTGTTCAGGCGACGGCAAGGCGGAGACTGAGATGCACAGCGGGCAGACCGGAAACGGTCTGTCCGCTTTTTCATAAGCGAAAATCCTGTGAAATATCGAAAATTACTTGCAATTTTCCATAAAATATGTTAGAATGGATTTATACGCTGAAAAAGCGCAATGACCACACAGTTTTTGAACGATGAGGAGGATTCTCAATGCCAGAACCTATGCAGCCGATTACCAACCCCGTTCTCGTTGACGCAATGGCCACCTTTAAGCTGGATCTTGCAAACAGAGAGAACGCGGAGAATTTTCAGGAACACGAAAAAGCCTTTCTGAAGGCCGCAATCGAAGCGCGGTATCTTCTGCCCGCCATGGTCGAGCAGCCCGAAGAACCGCAGGCGGAGGGTGAGCCGCAGCAGGCCCGCGTCGCCTTCCAGATCATGACCAACCCGAAGAACGAAAAATTTATGCCCGCTTTCACCGACGAGGTTGAGCTGAAAAAGAACCGCAAGCCCGGCGAGCGCTTCCAGGTCGCCGTCATGAGCTTCAACGACCTCTACCGCTTCATGAAGGCGAATGAGGCCATCAACGGCGTCGTCATCAATCCGTTCGGCAGTGCGCTCTGCCTGATCCGTCAGCAGATCATTGCGATCGGTGACAGAGGCGGCGAGCTCGTGCTCTCCGCACCGATGCCGTCCGAGGCACAGCCGGCACCTGTCCCGATGCCGCAGCCGACCAATCCGCTCGGCGCCGTGGAAAACTCCCGCGAGCAGCAGCAGGATCTGATCCGTCAGGCTATGGCTGACATGGAAGCCGCAAAGGCAAATGCCGATGAAGCCGCCGAGCCGGAAACCGATCCGCTGACCGACGACCTGCTTTCCGCACTCAAGGGCGTGCTCAAGAAGCAGAAGACCGTCAAGAAGGCATTTATCCGTCCGGAAACCGAAAAGGGCGAGCGCTATCTCCTGATTGCGCTGGATGCGGACGAGAGCACCGATATCGAAGCGATCAGTGAAGCACTGGCAAAGGACTGCGCAGATTATTCCGATCTGCCGTTCGACTGCGTCGCTGCTTCGTCGATCCGCGCAAAGGAGCTTGTCGCTGAGGGCAAGCCGTTCTACGAGAAAAAGCGCTTCGGTATCTTCTGATCCCGGTTCAAACGGTACTGCTGCCCATATTGAGGGCATGGACAGCAAACGTACCGTCCGACCCCGTGCCATGCGCACGGAAACATAAAATGGAGGGAAAAGTACCATGAAACACAAGGCATTGCTGTCACTCTGCATGGCAGCGGTCATCACTGCGACAGGCACTGTCGGACCTGCGGGTAAGTCCGTGCAGCTGCCGATGAACGTTGTAGCTGCGGATGACACCAACGACGACTGGCTCCACTGTGAGGGCAGCCGCATCTTTGACAAGGACGGCAAGGAGGTCTGGCTGACCGGTGCAAACTGGTTCGGCTTCAACTGCTCCGAAAACTGCGCACACGGCCTGTATGCCGCAGACGTAGACGATATGCTGTCCACCATTGCGGATCACGGCATCAATGTGCTGCGCTTCCCGATTTCCACCACGCTGCTCAAATCGTGGATGGACGGCAAGCCGCACGCCGTCAGCTCCGTGCAGGCGTCCTATACGCCGCCGAAGGATGTGGAAGGCGAGGACGGCAAGATCACGCCCGCCGGATACTACACGAACATCAACAAGGATTTCGTGCTGGATGACGGCAAGACCGTCAAGAACAGCATGGAGATCTTTGACATCATCATGCAGAAGTGCAAGAAGTACGGCCTCAAGGCGTTCATCGACATTCACAGCCCCGATGAAAACAACTCCGGCCACGACTATGAGCTGTGGTACGGCAAGGCCGGCATCACCACAAAGGACTGGCAGGATACGCTGGTCTGGCTGGCAAAGAAGTATGCGAACGATGACACGCTCATCGGCTACGATCTGAAGAATGAGCCGCACGGCAAGCGTGCCTATAAGGAAGGCACCTGCCCGAGCACCATTGCAAAATGGGACGACTCCAAGGACGAGAACAACTGGGCATATGCGGCAACGCAGTGCGCTGAGGCGATCCTCGACGTCAACCCGAATGCGCTGATCTTCATTGAAGGCATTGAGCAGTATCCGATGACCGAAAAGGGCTATACGTTCGATACAGCGGATGTCTGGGAGCCGAAGACCGAGGACGAAAAGAGATGGTACGGCGCATGGTGGGGCGGCAATCTCCGCGGCGTCAAGGATTATCCGATCAAGATGTCCACACCGGCCAAGCAGTCCAAGATCGTTTACTCTCCGCATGATTACGGCCCGTCTGTTTATGCGCAGACATGGTT
>JAFZBC010000192.1:0-6490 GCA_017561965.1 Oscillospiraceae bacterium | reverse complement strand
ATAATGAAGTATCTCCGATCAGTCTGCCGGACGCGCCCCCTCGCGCTGTGCTTTTTTGGTTTTGTAGGCCTCCATGTCGATTGCGCCGGATGCGAGCATCTTCTCCGCCCAGAGCTGCAAGGCTTCAATGGTCACAGACATTTTTTCCAGCTCATCCTGAATTTCGATAAAGTCATCCAGCTCGTCGTTGGAGATTCCGCCGTCGGCGGCAATCTCGATCAGACGGTCCTTTTTGCTGCTGACGCGGTTCAGCGACGCGACCATCTCCAGAATGATCCGCGAAAAGTCCTTGATCTGCACCTCCGGCACATAAACCTGCCCGATCCGGCAGACCCGCGCGCAGAAATAATTGCAGAGATCCGGCATGTTGTAGCCCTCGGCCATTGCAAGAATTTCCTCGGGATAGGGCACGGTTTTTTCATTCTCGATTTTTTCGAGCCTGTCCGGTGTGATGACCTTTAAGACTTCGCTTGCTTTTTCGCGTGTGTAGCCCAGCTCCTCACGGGCAAGCTGATACGGCGTTTTGTTTTGCTTGACGGATGCTCTGCCCATTTTTATCACCTCTGATTCCGTTGCGGCAGTTCCTGTATCTTATTATAACGAATCAGACAGCGCATGTCAATGCTTTTTGGAATATTGCTGCATTGCGGCGAAATTGCGTTTGCGGTGTGCCGCGCGCCCGGGGTTGATTTTTCGTGGAAATTGGTATATAATAGAAACAGACCACCGAAAGGAGGTGTTCACCGTCATGCTGATCATTCTGACAGAAATCCTTGCGCTGCTGATTCCGCTTGCAGGCGCAGCGGCGCTGCTCTATCACCGGCAGCAGAGCGAAAGCGGCGTCCGGCTGATGCTGACCAGCGTCGGCTGCCTGATCATGAACGGCGGCACGCTGCTCATGGAATGTGCACATTCGGAAGAGGCGGCGGATATGGCATACCGTTTTGCATTTTTCGGAAGCGCAATGTTCTGCTATTTCTTCATCTGCTTTCTGATTGCATATCTGCGCCTCAATATTCCGCGGCAGCTGCTGCTCGGCTGGGGTGCGTTTGAGTGTATCGTCGTGGCGGTGCAGTGGATCGACCGCCTGCGGGAGGTATTCATCGGACACCACCATTTTATACGGAATGAAACATTCGGCATCTACGCTGTGGAAATCACGCAGTCCTCACTGTATGTGTTCCGGAATATTCTGCTGATGCTGATTATGCTCTGCGGCCTGTTTTATACGCTGTTCCGGCGTTCTGTCAACAAGCTGCCCGCTGAACGGCGCAATCTCGGACGTCTGGCGGCTGCGCAGTTCATCGTCACAACGGCAATGCTGCTCCAGCTTGCGGCCAGACCGGGCATTCAGCTGACGCCGGTATTCTGCTCGCTGTCGCTGCTTTCCGTTGTCATCAGTATGCTGACAGACGGCTTCTTCGGCGTCACGGATTCCGGCCATGAATGGGTTTTCAAGCAGATGGAGAATCCCTATATCATCACGGATAACCAGTACGGCTACCTCGATGCGAATTCTCATGCGAAAGCGCTGTTTCCGGAGCTCAAAACGCTCGGGCAGAACGAGCGCATCCCCGACCGGCTCTATACGCTGTTCACCTCGAGCAATACACATTTTGAGCTTGGTGAGGAGGCGTTTGAGCGCAAGGTCACGGAGCTGAAAAAGAAGAACGAAACGGTCGGCTACGGCCTGTTGCTGGAGGACGATACCGAGCAGCAGAAATATGTGCGGCTGCTGAACAGCTATAACAGCCGTCTGCAATCGGATGTTGAGGAGAAAACCGACCACATCCGCAAGGTGCAGAATTCGATTATCACCGGCATGGCAAGCGTCATTGAAAGCCGCGACAACAGTACCGGCGGCCACATCAACCGGACGAGCCATGTTGTCCGTATTTTTGCGAAGAAGCTGCTTCAGGAGAAGATGGTCTGCGAGATGCTCGGGCTGGATCAGCCGTTTCTGCACAATGTCACAAAGGCCGCCCCGATGCACGACCTCGGAAAGATCGCTGTTGACGATCAGATCCTGCGCAAGCCGGGGAAGTTTACCGAGGAGGAAACCGCCGCAATGCAGAAGCATCCGACGGAGGGCGCAAAGATTCTCCGGAAGATGCTGCATGAGGTCGATGACGAAAAGTTCGTGCAGATCGCTGTCAATATCGCGCATTATCATCACGAGCATTTTGACGGGACAGGTTATCCCGAACACAAAAAGGGCGAGGACATTCCCGTGGAGGCGCGGATCATGGCGCTGGCGGATGTGTTTGATGCGCTGGTGAGCAAGCGGTGCTATAAGGAGCCGCTGACGCCGGATGACGCATTTGCGATCATTGAGCAGTCGCTCGGGGCACAGTTTGACCCGATGCTCGGCACGGTGTTCCTGAAATGCCGCGCCGAACTGACCGCCTTCTATCAGAACCTCGATTGCAGCTGAGAGAAGACGGTGCCTCCGGCGGATTCAGAATGGGGGACGCTGCCTCTTTGAAATTCCGAAATGGATGTAAATACATTGTTTTCACCATAAAAAAGGACGTCCTGCGCCAGAGGACGTCCCTTTTTATGTGTGGTATCTCGGATGGATTCAAAATGGGATGAGCGCCCTTATAATGAATCATCGCGGAGCATTTACCATGTCCAGTCATTCCAGAGGCGGCCTGCTTTGGATTTCAGCGAGTCGCCGCGCTGTTTCAGCGTTTCATTCGACGCAGCGACCACAATCAGCACCAGACCGGTCAGCAGCAGATATACCCACCACTGTCTGCCGTCCGTCAGCTTCATGTGCATATATGTGCCCGTCAGCAGCAGCGAGATGCCGCCCAGCAGGAACCACTTCTTCTGCCGCACATAGAACGATGCGACAAACAGAATCAGTCCGACGGCCAGAACCGTCAGCAGGTCAGCCGGATTCTCCGAAACCGCCGCGCCGATCCCCAGCCGCAGCATCGCGTAACAGCCGATGAGGAACAAAAACCGCCCGCCGGTTTCCTTTCCGTACAGCTTCCGGATGACCAGACCGAAGCCGACCAGCGGCAGAATATGCAGCTTGCCCGCAAAATACGTGTCCTTGACATCCAGCAGCGGCTGGAGCCAGAACGCGACCATTCCGCACGCCGCAGAAACCATCTGAATGATCCGTTTTATTCTCGGATCGTCCGTCATGCTGACAAAATGCAGCAGATAACCTGCGCACATCACCGGAATAAAGAATACCATCCATCGCTTCTGCTCTGCGGTATACGTGATGCCGTTCAGGTCAAAGAGCACGGCAATCAGCCAGAGCGGGATGATGCCGCCGAAGAACGTCAGGCTCCACGACCGCCGCTGTGCATACTGCGATTCCCGCAGCACGATTCCGAGATACGGGAACAGCACGGTCAGCACAAGCATCCCGATCAGCAGCAGCGCGACGTCCGTATCCTCGCCCTTGTTGACGTGTACACGGAGTGATTCCAGCGCGACCAGCAGTGCCGTCATACAGATACACGGTGTCGCAATATGCGTGCGCTTCGTCGCAAACCACGCCGCGGCACAGACCAGCAGCGTATACAGGAAGCAGAACGGCGCCCATTCGTAGCCGCGCAGACCGAGCAGGCATACCGACAGCAGGAATGCGCACACCGGTGCCGCAAAGTCCATCACCGACGCAACGGAGTCCTTTCCGACGAACAGCACCATGCGCTTGCCGATTGCAGCCGCGAGCAGGCTCAGCACCAGAATCCATACGCAGGTGACCATCAGGACAGTGAAGTTCGATTTGCCGTGGAAGAACAGGTCACGCATGGCATAAAATGTCGTTTCCATTGCCATGATCAGCAGCGCCGTGAACGAAGCCGCAGAGAGCTTTTTGAAGCCGCGGTTGGCGGTCATGCGCCAGAGCATAAACGCAATGACAATGCAGAGAGCCTGATACAGCACAAACCATTTTCCGATCTCGAGGCCTTTTGCAAAGAATCCCGCGGCGAGCGGCGGCAGGACGGCTGTGCAGAACAGCGTCCGGCGGACACCGTGGAACTGCCGTTTTGTCGTGCAGTAAACCGCCCAGCCGAGCATGACGGAAATCACAGCCCAGCCGAACACGACGGCAGGCTTCGGCACCCGCATGAGCGAGGCTGCTGCACAGAACAGCGCCAGCGGAGAAAGCACCGCAAAGCAATACTGCTCCGGCTTCTGCGTATCATGCGCGAGCGACAGCGCCGTATACAGCGGGACGGTTGCGAACAGCACGCCCCATGCGCACCATTTCCACATCTCGGCGGTATCAGCGAGCGGGAGATTGGCGGCAATCAACGCAAACACGCCGCCGATCACCGAAAACAGGTCGGATACAAAGCAGCGGTGCTTTTTGGTGACTGTGAACACCGCGAAAAGCAGGAACATCGCGCCCGCGAGCAGCAGCAGCTCGATGCACGGATCCTTTTTATGATAAAACAGCTCAACCAGCGACAGCGCTGCGGTTCCGCTCAGAAACGCAATCAGCCAGCTGACAGCAGTCCCCGGCCTGCTGTGCGCGGCATACAGCCAGCCGAACAGCAGAATCACGGTCACTGCAATCACAATCGCATTGGGATGTGCAATATCGAACAGCTGAAAGACGCCCGCGGCAGCCGACAGGGAAAACGCTGCGTAGAACACACCGTTTTTGATCGTTTCCGGCGGGAGCTTGGCCAGGTGCAGGATCATGAACAGCAGCGCACCGGCTGCGCAGATCAGCGCGGCAAAGCTGCCGACATTTTCACGAAGAACCTCTCCGGTCTGCGCATCCGTCACGCGGATCACCGACTCATAGAGCGGACGCATCAGCATTCCGAGCCCCAGCAGCGTATAGCCCGCAACCGGAATCATGATCAGATCCTTGATCTTATCTGTGATGACCGGCGCTGCCAATGCCGCGGCAATCAGGAAGAACGCGCATGCATACAGCGCGGTCAGGCTGTGGCTGCTCAGCTCCTGTGTAAAACAGGCAAGCGTCAGCACCGCGGAAATGCCGGTAAAGCATCCCGCAAGCGGCACCGGAATATGATCCATCGGAGAACGCAGACGGCTCCGGAACCGCGGTGCGCCGAAGGTCAGCAGCGGCGCAGGGAGCGCGGCCATCATCACAAACACTGCCATGGCAACCGGCGTCCATGTGCGCGACGGCATACTGATCTGCTTTGCAAGGCCGCCCGCTGCAAAATAATACGCGAGCACACCGCCGGTCACGGCGGCAATGCCCCAGCCGAGCTGCCGGTATGAATGCGCCGCAATCGCGGCGATCGGTACAAAGGATGCAAACGACAGCGCGATCAGCAGCAGATTATCCGCGCCGGTCAGATGTGATCCGAGCAGTCCGAAATAACCGGCTGCCCAGACGGAAATCGGCAGGAACACCGCACCGAGCGTAAAGAACGCCATGCCGGTGCGTTTCAGATTCCATGCGCGATTTGCCAGCGCCGAGGCGCCGAAGAACAGCACGCTGCCCGCTGCAAGCGTCGCCAGCTTGCCGAACGAGCCCATCGTATCCCACTGCGAACGGACAAAAATCAGTCCGGCAATGATGATCAGCGCAACGCCGACGGAAAGCATCACAGAGATGGCGGAAATATGACTGCCTTCCTCTGCGGTTGCCGCAAACACAGGCGCATGGTCCGGGGCAACGGCAGGCTGCTCCGTCTTTTCCGCAATCTCCGCGGCAGCCTGTGCCGGGACAAACACCGCCGCGGTATCCGCAGCAGATTTTTCCGCTGCTTCATCAGACGCAGCAGCTTCAACGGTTTCAGCAGCTTCCGTTATGGCCTCTGCTGCGGCAGATTCCGCAGGGAGAACCGGAACAGGCACCGGTTCGCCGTTCAGCTCAGCCTCCGCAATTTCCTTTGCGCGGGCGGCGGCGGCCTCCATGGAGAGATCCGGAGCATAACCGGGCGGCAGCATCTCTGTGCTGCCCTGAACAGGCGGTGCCGGAATCTGCTGGACGCCCATGCCCGGCTGATGCGGCGGCCTGAGCCCTGCCGCATACAGATCCGCATCCCCGATGCGTTTCTCACTGTGCAGATGATACAGGATCATCTTTTTTCTTCGGTCTTTCTTACTGACGATTGCCAGAAGGATCCCGAGCGGGATCGGCGCAATCAGCCACGCGATGATCAGGACAACTACGCCCTCCAAGACACACACCCCCTGTTCCGGAGCCGCATTTCTCCGAATTTATTATATTTTTCATTATAGCACAATCGCACCAAAAAAGCAAGCATTTTCGCCCGCTTCAGGCTGTCGATAAAGCGGTGCTTCCGATGGATTGATAATGGGACTCTGCCCCATACCCCGCAAAAGGGATCAATCCCTTTGGAATCCCGCGATATTATAATCAATGCAAATACATTGTTTTCACCACAATGGGCTTCACTTTAAGCAGGGGGAGTTTACGAAGCAAGCTCAAAGCGAAGCGGGCGAGAGACCCGCATTTTGAATCCATCGGAGATACCTTTTTTATCCCCGGACTGAAACGGGCGCT
>JAFZBC010000191.1:0-1501 GCA_017561965.1 Oscillospiraceae bacterium | reverse complement strand
TATCGTGCCTGTGACAAAAGTCAGCAGCTGCGCGAATATCCGCAATACCGCCGAGATAATCCGGGCTGGTCAGATACAGCGCGGACGGATGCTGCCCGAGGCATTCCTCTGACAGCACAAAACCGCCGGACAGATAGCTTTTCGCCGGATCCTGCGGCAGCCAGACGATCTCAAAGCCGAGCAGCGCCGCCGCGGTCAGAAATGTTTTGTGGACATTCCGCGCCGCCGCGATCACAGGCGGTTTTCCCCGCTCCTGCGCGGATTTCATCGCAAGATACAGCATGGCGCGGATACAGAGGGACGAGCCCTCTGTCGAATACAGCGTCCGGCATCCGAAGATTTCTCCCGCATTTGCTTCACTTTCCGCAATGATGCCCTCCGGTGCAAACAGCTCGTCCGCGCCGGTGATCTCCGTCAGGTCGAGCGGCTCACAGCCGAGCTGCGGCTTGCCCTTATGTCCCGGCATGTGTGCCCGGACAGCATCAGAATCCGCATATCTGCGCGCAAAATCATAGATCGGCGTCGTCATTTGGAAAGCTGGCGATCGATCTCCGCCATGATTGCGCACTCCATGCGCTTGCGGAACAGCTTACATCCGTATTCATAGACGCCGCGCACCGAGCCGGTCGCGTGGTAGGCATTCGCGGCGCATCCGCCGGAGCAGTACAGCCTTGCCCAGCAGGTGCGGCACTCCTCGCGCGCGTAGACATTACAGGCCATGAAATCGTCCTGAATGCGTGTGTTTTCGACGCCCTTCCAGATGTCGCCGAGCTTGAATTTCTCCTCTCCGACGAACTGGTGACACGGGTACAGATCGCCCCACGGCGTCACGGCCATATACTCCGTGCCGGAGCCGCAGCCGGAGATGCGCTTGTAGATACACGGGCCGCCGGTCAGGTCGATCATGTAGTGATAGAACGTGAACGGCTTGCCTTCTTTGCGGCGGGAAATCATCAGTTCTGCGAGCTTTTCGTATTGCTCCATCACGACCGGGAGATCCTCCTCGGTCAGTGCCGCCGGATCCCCGGCAGGTGCCACGACCGGTTCCATACTCAGCTCATCGAAGCCGAGATCCAGCATCACCTTGATGTCCTCCAGAAAATCCGGGTTTGCGTGGGTGAACGTGCCGCGCATGTAGTAATCCCTGCCGCCGCGCGCTGCGACCAGCTTCTGAAATTTCGGGACGATTTTTTCCCAGCTGCCGCTGCCCGCATAGTCCACGCGGTAGCGGTCGTGGATTTCCTTTCTGCCGTCCAGCGAAAGCACCACATTGCTGCATTCGCGGTTTGTAAAATCAATGACGTCATCGTCAATCAGCAGGCCGTTTGTTGTGAGCGTAAAGCGGAAATTCTTGCCCGCTTCCTTTTCAATGCTGCGCGCATAGGCGACCAGATCCTTGACGACCTGAAAATTCATCAGCGGTTCGCCGCCGAAGAAATCGACCTCCAGATTCCGGCGCGTACCGGAATTGGCGACCAGAAAATCCAGCGCCTGCTTGCCG
>JAFZBC010000190.1:0-3079 GCA_017561965.1 Oscillospiraceae bacterium | reverse complement strand
TCCAGCTGATCGGGTGCAGCGAGCGTGTTTTCGATTTCTGACAGTGCGACTGAAAATTCACCGCCGCCGCGTTTTTGTCTGTGTGCTGCCAGACGCCGGTTGATGGCGAGATTGCGGGCAATGACACTGATATATGCCGCAAGACTGCGCGGTTTTTCCGGCGGGATCGTGTCCCAGAGCGTGAGAAGTGCATCGTTCATGCACTCCTCCGCGTCCTCGCGGCTGCCGAGAATGTTGCGCGCGATGCGGCGGGCAAGCCTGCCGTATTTCTGCTGTGTTCCGGCCAGTGCCGTCTGGTCGCGCTGAAAGAACAATCCGAGCAAATCGGCATCTGTGAGATTCGGCATTCCGTCATCTCCTTCCATGTGTTTTAGAGGTCCTCTATCATATTCGACAACATTCTGACAGACCAGGTCACATTTCCCTCCCCGGAGGGCAGAAAACAGCACCTGCCGCAGCAATTGCTTCGTATCTGTATCAAAGTTCCATCCGAAATTGTTGCATGATTGCGTGATATCAGAATTATATCACGAGAGAATAAAAAAGTCAATCGGAACGCGCCGGATATGCTTGACGGATCGTATCTGTTCGTAGTATAATTTCAGTAACAGAATGCACCGCTGCCGGACACAGAAAGGAGATATCACATGAATCTGACACCTGACGAACAGATCTATATGGTCAACGGACAGTCGTTCTTCGGCATGGGCGCGCTGCCGGAGAAGGGCATCCCCCGCATTCAGATGCTGGACGGCGGCACAGGGCTCAACCTGGATCAGCTGTTCGGGGATATGCTGACAAAGGCGAATCACCCCGGAAATGGAACTGCTGCATTCCGCAGCGTGCTGAATCACTTTTTTGATCCGGGTTTTCCGGAAACAGAGGAAGAACGGGAGCTCCGTGACTGGCTGTCCTGCCAGCTTCAGGCATTGATCCCGGAGATGACAGCGCCCGGCTGCTATCCGCCCGGCATGATGCTCGGTGCGACGTGGGATCCGGAAACCGTTTTTGAAGTCGGTCAGGCGCTTGGGCATGAGGCACGCGCCTACGGCGTGCATGTGCTGCTCGGAACACCGAATATCAATCTGCACCGCGACCTCAGAGCAGGCCGCCTGTTTGAAGGATACTCCGAGGATCCGTATCTGATCTCGCAGCTTGCGCCCGCGCTTGTACGGGGCGTGCAGTCGCAGGGAGTTGCCGCCAATGTCAAGCATTTTGCCGCCAACAATCAGGAAACGAACCGGCAGGGCATCAATGAAACGATTCCGGAGCGCGCCCTGCATGAGCTCTATCTGCCGGGATTTGAAGCCTGCGTCAAAGCCGGATGTGTAACTGTCATGGCGGCTTACAATCAGATCAACGGTGTACCGTGTACCGAAAACAAATGGCTGCTGACGGATCTTCTCCGTGATGCGTGGGGCTTTGACGGTCTTGTCATGAGTGACTGGTATGCAGTGTATCATCCGGCAGCGGCGGTCAATGCAGGCTGCGATGTGAATATGCCGGGGCCTGTTTCCTCTGACCCGCTGGCGCATTCCCTGGCAGACGGTTCTCTCGATCCGGAAAAGCTGGCGGCATCCGCAGAACGCGCTGCTGCGCTTGCCCGCAGATTTGTTCTGCCCCCGACAGGGCATATTGACCGCGAACTGACCGACCGCGCTGCCTACAAAGCCGCAGCGGAGGGAACTGTCATGCTCCGGAATGTGCGATGCAGCAATGATCCGGAGCATCCGCAGAAATGCTGTCCGCTTCCGGCATCCGCAAGGATCGCGCTGACAGGCACACACAGCGGTGACCTGCTTGTCTGCGGCGGGGGTAGTGCGTGCGTCTGGACTGACCGCAATACTTCGCTGCTGACAGAGCTCCGCAAGCGGTTTGCAGATGCCAGAACCGGCCTGTATGAGGAAGCTGACACACTGATCTATGTACTCTGTGTTCCCGGACAGGAGGGCAATGACCGCAAAACGCTCTGTGCGGATCCGGCGGAACAGGCGCGTATCCGCAAACTGAGCGATTATGCGAAACAGAACAAAATGCGCGCGGTACTGATTATCAATGCAGCGGGGCCGGTTACAAATCCGGCAATCGGATACTGGGATGCAGCGTTCTGGGTTTCGCTGCCGGGAATGCAGGGCGCAGCCGCAATCGCAGATATTCTCCGCGGAAACGTCAACCCTTCCGGCCGCCTGCCGCTGACCGTTCCGTACAGCGAGGAGGATATGCCGACATTTCTGAATTTCCCCGGTGACGGCATGAACGTGAACTACGGCGAGGGCGTTTTTGTCGGCTACCGCTATTATGCCACACGTCTGCACCGCAATCCGGATGCTGATTTTGCTTCTGTGTATTTTGGATACGGTCTGTCTTATTCCACGTTTGCGGTGCGGAATCTGCGCGTGGAGCGCGGTGATATTGCAAACGGGCTTGACCTGCTTGCGGACGTTGAAAATACCGGAGATGCCGCGGGTAAAACCGTGGTTCAGGTCTATGTACACGATCCGGTTTCCGCGCTGACAAAGCCGGTCTGCACACTCTGCGCGTTCCGGAAGGTCTATGCGGAACAGCATCAGACGGTCACCGTTCGTCTGCATGCTGACCGCCGTGCCTTTGAGAACTGGGATGCCGATCTGCACACCTGGACGCTGGAGGACGGAATCTATATTCTCAATGCAACCGTTGAATCGCCCGACAAAATCGACTGGCATAACCGTGCCGATCTCACGCTGCGCAGTGATGCGGAATCACCTTACAGCTGGGGCGCGAATACGAGCATCAAGGAAATCTATGAAAACCCTGCGCTGAACGCCGCCCTCCGCCGGTTCATGGACGAAAACGGGCTTGCATGGGAAAATGTACTTACGACATATGAATACACAGCAAAGGACAGTGTCAGCCTGATGCTGAAAAACGCCGGATGCTCTGATGAAGCATTTGCGGAATTCATGGAAACGCTGCGGCAGATGCGGCATCTGAAACCGTGACTGCCGATAAAGCGGTATCTCCGATGGATTCAAAACGGGGCTCCATCCGGAACCCCATAACGAGAAAAGATTCGTAAATGCATCACTTTCATCTCGAT
>JAFZBC010000025.1:0-4961 GCA_017561965.1 Oscillospiraceae bacterium | reverse complement strand
GCTTTCTGTATCTGCACACGAAGCTGCGCACAGAATCCGGCACGGCATACCCGATGGCAGATGTGATTCCCGGAGAGGCCTTCCCCGCAGGACGGCTGACGCGCTTCGGTTACATCACCATGACTGCGGCGGAGGATCAGCTGCTCTGCGCGGCCGAACACGAAATCCGTGCGCATGAATTCCACTACTGGGACAGCACCGCCTGCGGCGAAGGCTTTGCCGCGGTCAAGCCGGACGGCAGAAGCTGGCACTGCGCGCATGTCAGCAGGACAATGTACGCGGGATTCCCGCATCTTTATTTGTATTCGGATATTCCGGCTGCATTTCGCTTTGCGGAGGCGGCCGCACAGTACGGAGAACAGCATGGAACGCATCAGCAGAATCCTGCCGGCTGACCGCCTCGCCTATGGCGCAGCCAAACGGCAGTGGGACAGCATCGCAAAGCCGCTCGGCAGCTTCGGCACATTGGAACAGATGATCTGCAAAATTGCCGCAGTACAGGGCACGCCGGAGGTTCACATTGACAGAAGAACCGCCGTTATTTTCTGCGGCGACCACGGCATCACCGCGGAGGGCGTGACGCAGTGCGGCAGCGAGGTCACGGCGGTCTGCGCAAGGGAAATCGCAGAGGGGCGCTCCAATGTCAATGCACTCGCCGCAGCATATCATGTGCAGGTCACTGCGGTCGATACCGGCATCCGGGACGCGGTGCCGTCCGCGGCACTGCTCCGCCGACATATCGCGGACGGCACGCGGAACTTCACCCAAGAACCCGCCATGACCGAAGCACAGACCGTGCAGGCGATCCGCACCGGCATGGAGCTTGCAGAACATTATAAAGCGCAGGGCACGGACATTCTGATTGCCGGGGAAATGGGCATCGGCAACACGACCGCCGCCGCGGCGCTCGCAGCTGTTCTGCTGGATCTGCCGCCGGAGGCCGTCACAGGCAGAGGCTCCGGGCTCAGCAGCGAGGGGCTGCTGCGAAAGATCGAAACGGTGCGCCGCGGCATTGCACTGCATCACCCGGATAAACACGACCCGCTGCACCTGCTGCAAACGCTCGGCGGGCTGGAAATCGCGGGCATGACAGGGCTGTATCTCGGCGCGGCATATTATCAGCTGCCGGTCATTCTGGACGGCGTGATCTCCGCTGCCGCGGCTGCTGCCGCATATCAGATGAATCCGCGCTGCGGGGATTATATGCTGGCCAGCCACTGCTCGGAGGAGCCCGCCGCAAAGGGGCTGCTCCGGATGATGCATCTTGATCCCGTCATTGACGCGGGACTGCGGCTCGGGGAGGGCACCGGCGCGATGCTGCTTCTGCCGCTGCTGGACGGCGCGCTGGCGCTGTACCGGAACGCACACCGCTTTGCGGAAACCGGCATAGAAAGGTACACGGAACAAAAATGACGACGTTGATCACAGGGGGCTCCAAATGCGGAAAATCGCGGTTTGCGGAATCGCTTCTGCTGTCCCATTCCGGGCAGCGGCGCTATCTGGCAACGATGCAGCCGTTCGGCGCGGATGCGGAGCGGGCAATCGCACGGCACCGCGAAATGCGCGCAGGAAAAGGATTATTCACAATCGAACAGTACACGGATCTGCACATGCTGATGCTGCCCCCGCACTGTGGCGTGCTGCTGGAATGCCTCTGCAACCTCACGGCGAATGAAATGTTCCGGCCGGATCCCGCACCGGATGTCCTCAGCCATATCATGCACGGCATCCGGCATTTGCAGCAGCAGGCGGAACAGCTCGTGATCGTGACCGGACAGGTCGGCAGCGACGGCATCCGGTATCCCGCAGAAACGAACGCATATATCGCACTGCTCGGTGCCGTCAGCCGGGAAACCGCCGCGCTCGCGGATACTGTATACGAATGCGTGTACGGGATTCCCGTGCTGCTGAAAGGAGCCGCATCATGCTGAAATCACTGCTCTCGGCGTTTCTGATGTACTCGCGTATCCCGGTGCCGCAGATCGCATGGAAGGAAGAAAACCGCCGCTATGCGCTCGGCTGGTTCCCGCTGATCGGCGCGGTCACGGGGCTGATGCTGCTGCTCTGGCGCCTGCTCTGCGATCTGCTGCATCTTCCGCAGATGCTGTTCGCAGCGGGTGCGGTCTGCCTGCCGGTCTGCGTCACAGGCGGCATTCATCTGGACGGCTACTGCGATGTCACCGACGCGCTGGCGTCCTGTGCCGATCGTGAGAAAAAGCTCGCAATTATGTCAGATCCGCATATCGGATCGTTTGCGGTCATCCGCGTCTGCCTGTATCTGATCGTGCAGACGGCGCTGCTGACAGAGCTCGTCACGCTGCGCGATGTCTGCCGGATCGGCTGCGGACTGATCCTGTCCCGCGCGCTGAGCGGACTCTCCGCGGTCACGTTCCGCGGCGCCAAAAAAGACGGCACGCTTCAGAGCTTTGTCAGGCCCTCACACCGCAACGTCGCAACCGGCATGTGCATCGGCTGGATGCTCCTGTCCTGCTGCGGAATCTGCGCCTGCGGGCTGCTGCCCGGACTGCTGATGCTCGCCGCGGCTGCGGCTGTCTTTGTCCATTACCGCGCTTCTGCATACAAGCACTTCGGCGGCATCACAGGCGACCTCTGCGGCTGGTTTTTGCAGCGCTGCGAGCTCGCCATGCTGACGGCCGCAGTGCTCGGACAATCCATTACGGAGGTGTTCGCATGATACTTCTGACCGGCGGTGCATACCAGGGAAAAACTGCCTATCTGCATGAAAAGATACCCGGCATTGTCTGTACGGACGGCGAAACATGCAGCTTTTCCGAAGCGGAACACGCTGCATGTATCAATCATTTTCACGCGCTGATCCGGCGGCTTTTTGAAGCGCAGGAGGATCCTGCCGCATGGACAGCACGCTACTGTGACGCGCATCCGGACGGCATCATTCTGCTCAATGAAACCGGCTGCGGCATCATTCCGCTCGATCCTGCGGAACGGCGGCTCCGTGAACTGACCGGTATCTGCGGCTGCATCATTGCAGCGCACGCGCAGACGGTCATCCGCATCACCTGCGGGATCCCGTCAGCGATCAAGGGGGATCTGCCGTGAAGCTGCTGATGATCCGGCACGGGCTGACTGCCGGAAATCTTGAAAAACGCTACATCGGCACAACGGACGAGCCACTCTGCGAAGCGGGCATCCGGCAGCTCCGCAGCTGTTCGTATCCGGTGTGCGAGGTGCTGCTGACCAGCCCCATGCAGCGCTGTATCCAGACCGCGGCCATCCTGTTTCCGGGGCAGACCGCACAGACCGTGCCGGATTTCCGTGAGTGCAGCTTCGGGGATTTTGAGGGCAAAAGCTATGCCGAACTGAACGGTGATCCGCAGTATCAGGCATGGATCGACAGCGGCGGGACTGCCCCGTTCCCGCACGGCGAATCGCCCGCTGCATTCCGGCAGCGCTGCTGTGATGCCTTCTCCGCCGCAATGAAACAATATGCAGACGCAGAAAGCATCTGCATGGTCGTACACGGCGGCACGATCATGTCCGTACTGGCGGAATTTGCACTGCCAAAGCGCAGCTATTTCGACTGGATGACGGAAAACGCACACGCCCGGCTGTGTGAATTTGACGGCCGGAATATTCGATTAACGGAGAAGCTATGAAATGGATCCTGCCTGCGGTTCCGATGCTGCTCGGCTTTCTGCTGGACGCGTGCATCGGGGATCCGCATGATTTCCCGCACCCGGTACGCTGGATCGGGAACCTGATTTCTGCACTGGAAGCCGTCATCCGGCGGCGCATGAAGAACCTGCGCTGCGGCGGAGTGCTGCTGGTGATCGCCGTTCTGTTCCTCTCAGCGGGACTGCCCGCGCTGCTGCTTCTGCTCTGCTACCGCCTGCATCTCCTTGCGGGCATCGCGGCGGAGAGCGTTCTGATCTGTTATCTGCTGGCTGCCCGGAGCCTGCGCGATGAGAGCATGGCGGTCTGCAACGCGGCGGAATCCGGCAACACCGAGGCCGCCCGCAAAGCAGTTTCCATGATTGTCGGGCGGGATACGGCAGTGCTTGACCGGGACGGCATCCTGCGCGCTGCGGTCGAAACCGTCGCGGAAAACACCTCGGACGGCGTGACCGCGCCTTTGTTTTATATTGCGCTCGGCGGTGCCGTCGGCGGCTTTTTTTACAAGGCAGCGAACACCATGGATTCGATGCTCGGCTACAAAAATGAGAAATACGCAGACCTCGGGCGGTGCGCCGCAAAGCTCGACGATGTGCTGAATTATCTCCCGTCACGTCTGACGGCGCTGCTGATGATCGCAGCATGCAGGCCGCTGCGGCTTGACGCCGGAAACGCCGCACGCATCTGGAAGCGCGACCGCAGAAAGCACGCAAGTCCGAACTCTGCGCAGACGGAGTCCGTATGCGCTGGCGCGCTGCATCTGCGGCTGGCGGGCGATGCGCAGTATTTCGGGGAGCTGCATAAAAAGCCGTTTATCGGGGACAATGACCGCCCCGTCGAGCCCGCGGATATCCGCAGGGCAAACCGACTGATGTACGGCGCGTCCCTGCTGATGCTGCTGCTCAGTGCCGCTGTCCGCTGCCTGTTTTTTTGGAGGATTTTGCCATGAGAATGCACGGCGGAAATGTGTACCGTCACGCCGGAATGCTCGATTTTTCCGCAAACATCAGCCCGCTCGGGATGCCGGAGGCCGTGCGCCGGGCCGTCACGGAATCCGCCGCGGAATGCGCGCAGTATCCCGATCCGCACTGCACCGCGCTGACAGCTGCGATTGCGGAATTTGAAGCATGCAGTCCCGCGCAGATTGTCTGCGGGAACGGCGCCGCAGATCTGATTTTCCGGATTGTCAGTGCGTTCCGGCCGCGCCATGCACTGCTCTGTGCGCCGACGTTTTCTGAATACGCCCATGCGCTGATGCAAAACGGGTGCAGCATCACAGAATACCCGCTGGATCCGGCGCGGGATTTCCG